>NZ_JBEVTM010000010.1:0-87574 GCF_040884255.1 Olsenella sp. AGMB03486 | reverse complement strand
CCCTGCGCCCCGAAATCGCAGACCGCGCCGATTGTCCGAGCAACCTTCTCGAGGCCTTCGGCATCGGCAGCCGAGAAGCGGTTCTTGAATGTGCTGTCGATATCGAGCACGCCGACAAGCTGTCCTTTGCTGTGAATCGGCACAACGATCTCAGACTGGGATGCGCTGTCGCAGGCGATATGTCCCGGGAAGGCATGAACATCAGGCACGAGCTGGATCTTGTCTGTCTGAGCTGCCGTGCCGCAGACGCCTTTGCCGATAGGGATATGCACGCAGGCCACCTTGCCCTGGAAGGGGCCAAGCACGAGCTGGCCATCCTTTATCAGATAGAAGCCTGCCCAGCTGATACGCTCCATTGCCTCGAAGATGAGTGCAGAGGCATTCGGAAGGAAGCAGTACCAGGCAGGATCTGCCTCGGCAATGGATGAGATCTGTTCGCACAGCAGTTCATAGTCGATCATGCCAGCTCCTTGGTATTGCGGGTTTTCGCCAGTATGCTGCCATGAGGCTGCATTGTCCATCGCAGGAGCAAAGGACCATAACTGGCTGGTTCCTGGACCCCCTATTCCGCGTGCCCCTTCCGCCATTCCGGCAGACTCCTGCCGCGCCAGGATGCAGAGGCCCTGAGGAAGCTGCTGAGCTCGAGATAGCCCAGAAGATAGGCAATCTCTCCAGTGTCCAAGGCGGCAGCAGACAGATAGTGCTTTGCAAGAAGCTCGCGTGCATGGTTGAGCTGCTTCTGGAACGTCGTGCCTTCGTCTGAGAGCCTGCGCTGAAGCGTGTGCCTGCTCACGCCGAGACGGCGCGCGCTATCGTCCGCGCCGCACCCGGCAAGGCCTCGATGAGGGCACTCCTGACATGTGACGAGAACGACTCGTCCGTCTCGAGCTCTGCAAGCCTGCGTCCGAGCTCGGGCTCGAAATAGCTCCACATCGCATCGTCTGCGCTCACGAACGGCATATCCCTGTCGGACGAGGCAAAGGACAGGATATTCCTCGGTCCCACCTCAACGGCGCATCCCAGATAGGCTGCAGACGAGCTGTCTTCGGGCACTTCCTGCATCTCGGCTGCGACAGGCGAGATATCCTGCTTCGTGGCCTTGCCGATGAGGTTCACGAGGAAGGCGAATTCCACCTCGACAAGGAATGCTGGCATCCTGAGCTCTGCATCCCCGCAGATCATCTCGACCGAGAGCGTGCCTTCCCCTTCATGCACGATGAACTCCATAGGTCCGATGAGTCGCTTGCAGCGGGCAAGGCGCCCGATGCATGCCCTTCCATCGTGCGAGCAGTAGGCTGCACATATCGGAGGGCTGGACTGCTCGATCCCTTCCGCCGATGCCATCTTCACGGCAGCGTCCTCATCATCTGCCAGCCTGTCGACAGCCTCCATGAAGGCAAAGTACCCTGACACTGTCATGCTCGGCGTCTACGCGAAAACGTATCCTTGGGGACTCCTGCAGCCCCTCAGGGCTTCCTCTGCATTGATACCGAAAGAGGCAGGCATGCGCGGATATTCCCTGTCCAGGATATAGCGCTTCAGCCATAGCCCTGCATGATCCAGCTCAGAATCTTCTCGTAGCCCTCCCAGGCCGTATCCTGCACAATCACACCGTGCTCGGCCTCGGAAGCTTCTTTCGCGGCGAGACGCACGCAGTCGTCGTAGTTCAGGTCCTCGATCGTGACCTGGGCACCTTCCTTCGCGATGTTGTCGTAGCGCGTCTTCGTTGTGCCCTTCGGCATATACACGACCACCTTCTGGTGCAGGCGCTTCGCTGCCCAGGCGACGCCGCGGCCATGGTTGCCATCTGTTGCCGTGAAGAACGTGGCCTGGCCGAAGTCATGCTCGAGCTGCTCGCTCGTCAGATAGTCGAAGCTCATCTCGGAGACATCCTTGCCCGTCTCCTCTGCGATATAGCGTGCCATTGCAAAGGAGCCGCCGAGCGCCTTGAAGGCATTGAGGCCAAAGCGGTAGGACTCGTCCTTTACGAAGAGGCCGCCCAGGCCCAGGCGCTCTGCCATGCCGGAAAGATTGGCAAGCGGCGTCACAGACTACTGCGGGAAGCTCTGGTGGAAGGCGCTGGCCTTCGAGACATTCTCGAGCGACATGATCTCGAGATTTCTGTCCCCGCTCTTCGGCATCCTATTGGCAACCCACTTGATTTCAGGCTCCATCATGCATCATTCCATACATATTGTCTTGCAACAATACTTTTTGTTTGTCTCTTCTCATTAAAGCAGAGTACTAACTATTTGTAAGCATATCTGACACACATTTAGTTTCATCCGCGAACGGCAAAATCAGGGGTGCAGATGGAAAAGCCGGCTCCGGAGCATCCAGAGCCGGCGAAAAGGCTACTTCGTGTAGTCGTAGAAGCCCTTGCCCGCAGCGACACCGGTCTCGCCGGCATCGATCTTCTCCTTCAGGAGCGAGACGATCCTGTTCTCGGGCGTCCCCTCCTGCTGGGCTGCCGGATTCATCCGGCCGATGTTGTAGGCCGTGACGAGACCCACGATATCGAGGATGCGGAAGGGGCCGGCAGGAGCGCCCGTGCCGAGCCTCCAGGCAAGATCGATATCCTCTGGCGAGCCGACGCCTGTCGCCCAGAGCTTCTCCGCAGCATTGAGGAACGGCACAAGCATGCTGTTCAGAAGATATCCCGGCTGCTCCTTCATGACCTTCAAGGGGACCATGCGGATCGAGGCAGCAAAGGCACAGACGAGCTCGAAGTTCGCAGGGTCGGTCTTGCTCTGTGCCATGACTTCGGCAGAAGGGTTCTTCCAGATCTCGTTTGCGAAGTGAAGGGCCAGATACTTCTCAGGCCGCCCTGTCGCCTCGGCAAACTGGCTTGGCAGAAGCGTCGAGGAGTTTGTTGCCACGACGGTACGCTCGGGCAGGTGCTTCTTGAGCTCCTCGTAGAAGGCTGTCTTCTGTGCCGGGTCCTCTGCGACGGCCTCGATCACGAGGTCGGCATCCCCGAAGGCTTCATCCCAGTCGGTCGTGAGCTTGAGATTCTTGTAGGCATGCTCGACGGCAGCCTTCGCCTCGTCGATCTTCTCTGGCGACACTTCGTCTTTCCCCATGAATCCATAGGCGTAGACCGAAGGGTCGGTCCTCAATGCTTCGAGCGATGCGAGATATGTCTCATGCAGGCGGTCGATCTTCGGCTGGCAGCGGCCGATGGAGCCCTCCGAGCGCAGCCAGATCGTCACGTCGTAGCCCCGATAGGCGCTCTGGAAAGCGATCTGGCTTCCGAGCACGCCGCCACCGGCGACCGTGACCTTCTTCACGTCCTTGATATCCATGTCTGACCTCTTTTCTTCCGATTGGCGCCACAGCGTGCTTGCCTGGCTTCCCAATTGATGCGGCTGGAATCAGCGGCAGGGAGGCCGTGCCTCCCTGCCTTGAGCGGAGCATACCCGCAAATGATATCATTCTAACAATAGTTAGTATCGTTTATTAAAAAGTCTCGGATGCATCCTCAGCTGCTTCCTCCTGGAGAAGCGACAGGCGCTCGTCGCCTGCGATCTGCCCTCTTGCGTAGGGCGTGTCCTCAAGCGGCAGCCGCCAGCGGAGCTCGCCGTCGAGCTGGTGATGGGCATTTGCGACCGCAGGCGCGGTGCCGATTGTCGCGATCTCGCCGATGCCCTTGCCGCCGTAGCTTACCGGCAGGAGGTGCTCCTTCTCGACGTAGATGGCATGGATGTCAAGGATATCGGTTGCATGCAAAAGGCCGAGCGTGCCGTACTTGTACTTGACCTGGGGCACGCCGTCCTTCAAGGGGAAGCGCTCTGTCAGGGCATAGCCCATGCTCATGAGGACGGCGCCCTCAATCTGGCCCTGGATCGCGATGGGATTCACGACCTTGCCATGATCATGCGCAGCCCAGATCTCCTTGATGCGGCCCCGGTTCTTGCCCTTGTCCTCGAGCATGACGACCGTCGAGGAGAAGCCCTAGCAGATATGGCTCTTCGGATTCGTCTTGTCGGCACCGAGCTTGTCCGTCAGCTCGAAGTAGACATAGCCGAACTCGTGGCCTTCGAGGGCAGCAAGCGCGGCGACCGGTTCCTTCGGATGGATGCCGTGCCCTGCGACAAACACAGTTCCGTCTGCATAGCCGACCCCGTCATACGTTGTGCCGTCGTCGTACTCGATCGTCTTGCCGTCGCCGTGGGCACGTACCGGGCCTTCCGCGACAGGCTTTCCTGCTTCGACTGCAAGCATCGCATCACGCAGCAGGAGCGCGACGCCACGGGCTGCCTCGCCCGTGACGACCGTCTGGCGCGAGCCCGACGTTGTGCCGGAGTCGGGCGCCATCTCGGTCGAGCATTCGCCGTTCGCGAGCGCCGAGAGCGGAAGCCCTGTCGCCTCTGCCACATCCTGCAGAAACACCGTGTTGCAGCCCTGACCGATATCGGAGGTCACCGAGTAGACGACCGCACGGCCATGCTCGACCTTGATGTTGGCACGGCCGCATCGGGCAGGCCGACGCCCAGGTTCTTCATCGCGCAGGCAATGCCGGCATGCTCCTCGTTCTTCTCATAGACATCCTTCACGGCGAGAAGCGTCTCCTTCAGGGCTGTCGAGCAGTCTGCAATCTGGCCGTTCGGCAGGGCCTTGCCCGGCTCGATAGCATTGCGGTAGCGCATCTCCCAGGGGCTGATGCCTGCCTTCTCGGTGAGAAGGTCGATGCAGGTCACGAGCGCGAACTCCGTCTGGCAGACGCCGAAGCCGCGAAACGCTCCTGCAGGCGGGTTGTTCGTGTAATAGCCAAAGCCCCTGATATCCGTGTTCTGGTAGGTGTAGGGACCGACCGCATGCGTGCAGGCACGCTCGAGGACCGGGCCGCACAGGCTTGCATAGGCACCTATGTCGAAGTTCGCTTCGCAGTCGAGTCCCGTCAGCATGCCATCCTTGTCGCAGCCGAGCGTGAACGTCACATACATGCAGTGGCGCTTCGGATGGAAGTCGATCGACTCCTGGCGCGTGAAGCGGCACTTGATGGCGCGCTAGAAATGCACAGCTGCAAGAGCAGCAAGGTGCTGCGCCGAGACATCCTCCTTGCCTCCGAAGCCGACGCCGACGAGCATGGTCTCGACGACGACCTTCTCAGGCATCTTGTCCCAGCCGAACATGTGGGTGACTTCCTTGCGCGTATCGTAGGCACCCTGGTCGGTGCTCATGATCTTGACGCCACCCTTGTACGGGAAGGCGACTGCGCACTCAGGCTCGAGGAATGCATGCTCCGTGAACGGTCAATGCCCAGCCGCAGACGCACGGAGCTTCCTGTCTATCCCTTTCGGACGAGATTCCTTTCTGAATCTTTCTGCTATAATTCAATAACACTATGTTTGTCTAACAAACTTTCTGTTTGTTTCAAGCCTGAGGAGCTCGGCAGGCAGATCGAGGAGCATCTCCCATGCATGCAAACGACATCGAATTCCTGAAGCGTCTCGCGAAGGGCATTGCAGCCCAGTTCGGCAAGAACTGCGAGGTCGTCGTCCACGATCTGAAGTCACCCGACCCGACAAGCACGATTGTCGCGATCGAGAATGGCCAGATCTCGGGCAGGAAGGTCGGAGACGGCCCGTCGAATGTCGTCCTGAAGGCACTCAGAAGCGACCCCTCGAAGCTCCATGACCACCTCGCCTACCTGACGAAGACGGAGAACGGCAAGGTGCTGCGCTCCTCGACGATCTTCTTCCGCGACGAGAACGGCGAGCCCGAAGCCATCTTCGCGATCAACTTCGACATGACGCTGTTCATGGCAATGAAGGACTTCCTGGAGGACTTCACGGCGCTCTCGAGCAGCATGCCGCAGGAGCCTGAGACCATCCCCCACAGCGTGACCGACCTGCTTGACGAGCTCATCGAGCAGAGCGTCCGCATCGTCGGCAAGCCCGTGGCGCTCATGACAAAGGAAGACAAGGTCAAGGCTATAGGCTTCCTCAATGACTCCGGCGCCTTCCTCGTCACGAAGGCAGGCCAGAAGGTCTGCACGTATTTCGGCATCTCCAAGTACACGCTCTACAGCTACATGGACGAGGCGAAGAGCCAGAAGGGCGACCAGTAGGCACATCCTTCCTGTTTCACATCAGCTCTACGACGAAGGGGACGGCCGAAGCCGTCCCCTTTCTCATGACATGCACTATGAAGGATGCCGCCTATTCCTTATTCTGCTTCTCCATCTTCTCCTGCTGGAGCTCGACGGCAGGCGTGCCCTTGGCTGCGCTCTCGTAGAGGGCAGAGATGCCTTCCTGGGCAATCTGCTGAGCACCCTTGACGGCCTCCACGACATCGGAATCCGGGCCGCCCTTCGGCAGGACGAGGTTCAGGATGATAGCGACGATAGCGGTGATGATCACGGCAGAGTCGCCGAAGACCTCAGAGATCCACTCAGGCATGCCAGGACCAGCAAGGCAGCCGCTCGTGAGGGCGATGCCCATGCCAAGAGCGACCGAGAGGCCAACAATCGAGGCATTGCGCGGCGTCAGGCCCCCTCTCGAAACGCATCCTGGCTCTCCCCTCCTCGCCGCCCTGAGCCAGGCCATCGAGACTGCCACCGGGACAGCACCGCAAATGGGCATCTTCACCGGCTATACGGATTCTGCCATCGTGGCAGGGCTCTGCTATAACAAGAACTGCATGTCCTATGGACCAGGCTCACTTGAGCTTGCCCACAAGCCGAACGAATATGTGCCGACAGAAGACCTGGCCCGTGTCCGTGCCGCGCTCTCGGAGCTCCTGAAAGCCTCCTCTATGCGCTGCGGCTGCTGAGCGCCTGTCCTCCCCGGGACTTCAGCATCTGGCCTTCTGCCACCTCGAGCACACCACCGACAAGCACATAGCGCATATTCGTGCCCGAGCCGCTCTTCGGCTTCTCGAAGATGCAGACATCGGCACGGTATCCCGGACGGAGCCTGCCACGGCCTCTGATCTGATAGCGCTGGCAGGGCTCGCCAGAAAGCCGGCAGATGCCCTCCTCGAGCGGCAGCTTCGTTCTGTCGCCGAGGCACTCTTCCATATCGGACACGCCTGTGCAGTCCAAAGGCGCCCGGTCGATCTGCACGCCTGCCGCATCCGCTGCCATCTCGAGGACTCCTGGTGCCATATCGTCCGTGCCATCGGTGCAGAGCGCAAGCATCCCGCCATACTTCTCGAGCACCTGGCAGAGCGCCTCTGCGCTCACCTCGTCGATGCCAGCTGTGACAGAGGCTGCCAGCCCGAAGGCGCCCTGCTCCAGCTCCTGCGCAAGGAGGCCTGCCATTGCAGCAAGGACGCTGCCATCTGTCATGCTCTCCCGTGTCCGCGCCTGCATCTCGAGCGATGCGAGCGGAATGAGGAGGCCCTTGTTGATGAGACGCTTGGCAAGCACCCCTGCTGCCACATCCTCGGACATCGCTGTTATCTCTGTCGTGATGCCCTGCAGGAGCCGCTCCTCGCGCGTCTGCCCCGCATCGGCAAAGACCGGTGCCGCAACGAATCCCGGCGACACGATGAGGCCATGGGCATCGAGCGCGGCATCTCCAGGATGCGATGCAAGGCCATAGCCCACATCCGCAATCCTGCCGCCTTCGATGCGGACATCGGCGCAGTAGCGCGGCTCCCCCGTGCCGTCGACCACAACGCCATCCCTTACAAGCAGAGATCCCATGGTGGGCCCCCTTTCCGGATTGCGGACAGGAAGCGCATTCCCGTCCATCTTCTGCTCCATCATTCCCAACTGCCATTTCCGTGCCATTGCAGCATGGGTCTCACACCGTGAACAGCACGCGCCCAGTCAATGACAGGAGCAGAGGGGGACGAAGGGAAGCAGCAGGTGATGGCAGCCTTATATAAGGCCTGTATGGCGGGAACGATGAACATATATTTTCATCGCTACTCGGACGAACCTATGCTCAGGATGCCGGCAGAAGATAGGCCAAGCTCCAAGAAAGGCAGGCACCCCATGAATCCTGAACATCTGCTCATTGCAGCCCTCGTCGCACTCCTTCTCATCTATGGTCCGAACAAGCTCCCGCAGCTCGGAAGCGCTCTGGGCAAGACCGTCAAGAATGTCCGTGATGGCATGGAAGGCACTAGCGAAGAGGCAGCAGAGCCTGAAATAGAAGATGCCGAGGACGAGAAGCAGGACACCGGCAACAAGGCCGCATAGGACAGCACCGCGTGCTGCCCTGCCCCGTTCGGCCCGCAGGGGGAAGCGCGAACCAGGCAGATTCCCTTCCACAGGCCCGTCCAGAGAACTGCCCTATGCGACAAGCTCCGCCAGGGTCGCGCCATCTCGGAAGTGCGTGCGGCAGATCTCTTCTACAGCATGCACTTCCTCGAAGCGTCTGCGCGCTGCCTTCTCGTCGCCGTACGCCAGCCAGGCGCCACGGCAGGTAGGGACCTGTCCTGTGCAGAATCCTTCGACATCTTCGAGCGGATAGCCGAAAAGGATGCCCATCTCATGCGGAAAGCGGCAGCTGGAGGCAGGCCCGCCGCTCCCTGGACCATGCATGCCATTGAAATACCGGGCAAGCTTCTGGCGCACAGAGCGCACCAGTGCAGCTGCATCCTGCACGCAGAAGCCGGAATGCTCGAGGAAGCGCCGCTTCTCGGCATCTGCCAGAATGTCCTGGACAAGGTCCGCGCGCCAGGCAAGCAGCATGGTGCGGCATGAGAGATCCTGGACGACAGCCAAGCCGATGCCGGCAGCTGCCAGGCCCTCGCGGTAGGCGCTCACGATGCAGCGGATCATCTGGCTTCTGAGCTTCCTGTCATCTGCGCTCCAGCAGAGCTTCGGCGCAAACGAGAACAGCGCCAGAGGTTTCGTCCCTTCGAGCACGCCGGCTGCACACGTCACGAGCGTTGCGGCGAAGTCATGGCAGAGGATGCTCTCCGCCGTGCTGCATCCCGGAATCTCCGCATAGCGTGCGCCTGCTTCCATCGCTTCTACACCGCACATGCACACCATCCCTTCCGACTCTCTCTGTTGCTTAAAATAGTATGCTCTGGTTAACTTATAGGCAAGCAGCATGGTATAGCTCAGCAATGTGTTGCCTATGGTTTACTTATTGAATCGCCCAGGCAGGAGCCTGCCTGCCCCTTGGAGCATGCTATGAGACATCGGCACACAGAAGAGCTTGTCCGGGGATGCTGGGGCGCGCATACCGGAGGCCATGGCGGCCTCGAAATACTCAGGCATATCGGTCCTGGCCTTCTCGTGACCGGCGGCTTCATCGGCCCAGGCAACTGGGCATCCAACATGGCAGCAGGATCCAAGTTCGGCTATGCGCTCCTCTGGGTCGTGACGCTCCCGACGCTCATGCTCAAGGTCGGCTGCATCCTTGTTGCCACCGTCTCGCTCGCCCTTCTTGCCACGAATTCCTACCGGCATATCGAGCGCTGGTCATCGGCTTCGTCTCGCTCATAGGCCTCGCCTTCCTGGCAGAGCTTGCACTCATCGCGGCGGCGTGGCCTCAGGCCACCCAGAGCTGGATTGCGCCTTCGCTTCCCGCTAGTTCCGGCCCCATTGTCATGAGCGTCCTCAGTGCTGTCGTTATGCTCCACAGCCTCTTCCTGCGCTCCGAGGTCATCCAGAGCCAGCACTTCAAAGGAAAGGGCGAGGCAGCTATACAGGAGAGGCTCAGGTACGAGTTTGCCGATACCCTCTTCTCCATGATCGTGGGCTGGGCCATCAACTCCGAGATGGTCATCCTTGCTGCAATGACCTTTTTCCAGCAGGGCATCGTCGTGGACGACCTCGCCGCAGCTGACACGTTCTCCCCCATCCTCGGCCCGGGAGCACGGCTCATCTTCGCGCTGGCGCTCCTCTTCGCCGGCCTCTCGAGCAGCATCACGGCAGGCATGGCAGCAGGCACGATCTCGGCCGGCGCCTTCGGAGAGGAATACGACATCCATGACCGCCACTCGACAGGAGGCATCGCTCCCTGCTTCGTCTTCGCGCTCGTCGCCTGTCTGCTCGTCGAGGATTCCTTCCAGGGCCTGCTGATCAGCCAGGCGCTTCTGAGCCTCCAGCTTCCGATTGCGGTGTTCCTGCAGATCTATCTCACAAGCTCTTCTGAGATCATGGGCGCCTATGCGAACAGCCTGCCTCTGAAGCTCTGCCTTCTCGCTATCGGCATCTTCGTGACCGTGCTCGACGTGCTGCTCATGCTATGAAATCGGGTGCAGAAGAGCCCAGCCGGCACGGGTCAGGGCCTTCCGCAGAGAGATATTCCGGCATCCGGCTGCGCAGCCTTTCGATGCAGCCACCCAAGAGAGATGCATCCTTTCCGGACCGCTCCTTCCTGCCAAGGCGTCCGTGCGCAGGGACCGCCTCGCCGCAATCAGGAAATGCGAGCCAGACGCCGCAATCCAGAGACAAAGACAATCGGTCCCGGCACCCGGGCATCTCCCCACAGCATAGAATCATCTCGTCCCCCAAGAGGAGCCAGGACTCAGGAGACACGACATCTTTCATACCAAGCAAAGGAGGCTGCCATGGCAGACTCGGACAGGCATATGGACGAACGTGCGGTGACCGAAGCCGGAAATCCCGGCAATCCGCAGGGCGCATACGGCGAGAAGATGCTGGAGCGCATGAACAGAAGCCACGCCGATGTCACGATGTGGGCACTGGACCAGCTCGCCCACAAGGCACAAGAGCGCGCCCTCGATATAGGCTGCGGCGGCGGAGCCACGATGGAAAGGCTCGCACGGCGCATCGCGGCAGCGGGAGGCGCAGGGCATGTCAGCGGCATCGACCACTCGGAAGTGTCCTGCGAAGCATCGAGGCACTACAACAAGGATGCCATCGAAGCAGGACAGATGGATGTGACCTGTGCCTCCGTCGAATCGCTGCCCTTCCCGGACGATTCGTTCGATATCGTGACGACGGTCGAGAGCTTCTATTTCTGGCCCGACCCTGAAGCATCGCTCAAGGAGGTTGCCCGCGTCGTGAAGCCAGGCGGACACTTTCTCCTGGTAGCAGATGTCTACCGCACGCCTGGCCTTGCCAAGAGCACGCTCGAAAACATCGAGCACTACCACCTCACGGTGCTCACGCCCGAAGAGTACGAGAAGCTGCTCCTTGGAGCAGGCTTCTCCCGCGCAGAGACACATCTGAAGGCGGGCACCACCTGGATTGCCGTCGAAGGCGTGAAATAGCGGCTCTTCGCATCAGGATGCATCCCGGCCGCTCCCGGAGGAAGCTCCAGGAGCGGCCTCTCTTTCCTGTGCCTCCTTTATGCCAGGAAGCTATCAAGCGCTGCCATGCCCTTTCTCCAGCGATCCTCCTCATGCTGTGTATGGGCACCGGGCCCTATCTCGCACCTGACAGTGCACCTGTGCACCTCGAGCGCCAGTGCCGTCATTGCCATCCCCTCCACGACATGGCGGAGCTGAGGCTGCGGCGCCTTTGCTTCGCGGGCACCGACAGAGAGAAAGGCAGAGCGCCCTGCAAAGTCCGCATCCCGCACAAGCGCCAGATGCTCCATCGCCTCTGCCCAGCCGGGATACCAGAGCGAACCCGAAAGCGAAGCGCAGGCATCCCAGAAGGGTTCGTGCAGGAAGGCATGGAGGGCAAAGAGGCCGCCCAGCGAATAGCCGGCAAGCGCACGCCGTGAGGGCGCCAGCCCCTTTTCAGCCTCGAATGCATGGCAGCAGCCAATCAGCTCGGCCGCGGTCTCATCCGCCTTCCCCGCATAGTCCGGACGTCCCCGGAAGGGCGACTCAGCTGTCCAGGGCGTCAGGTTCTCATCCCACGACGCTACCGGCACCTTCACGACCCGAGCCCTGATTCCTTCGCAGGCAGGCTCGATCGAGAACGGGAATTCGGGAGCATCGATTGCATAGATGATGGGGGCCGCCATGTCCTCTCCCCCATGCACAGCTGCCATATCGCTCTGCACGATAGCCGTTTCTGGCATGGATCTCCTTTCCTGAGCGCTTTCAAGACCCCAGCGTATCACGCGTGCGTCCTGCCAGAAACAGCTGGGTCGCCCGCCAGCACAGCCTATGATGGAAAGAGCTGCAGTCCTACCATTCCGGGAGCGCCATGAATTCCAGGCTTACGCATATCAGCAAGGAGATCTCCTATGCCCTTCGGCATCATCCCGAAGAGTATGGCCTTGCGCTCGACGCCCAAGGCTTTGTCGAGATTGCCGACCTTCTGGCTGCGGTCAATGCGAAGCATCCCGGCAGGCGTCCTGTGACCCCATCCGACCTCGAGGAGATCGTCGCCACCTCCGAAAAGAAGCGGCACGAAATCTCCGGCACCCGCATCCGTGCGCTCTATGGACACTCATGCAAGGAGAAGGTCGTGCACGAGCAGGCGGTGCCCCCTTCTGTCCTCTACCACGGCACTGCCAGAAGGTTTCTTCCCTCGATCTTCGACCAGGGCCTTCTTCCTATGGAAAGGCAGTATGTGCACCTCTCGGCAGATATCCCGACGGCACTCGAAGTAGGCAGAAGAAGAGATGCGAAACCTGCCCTCCTGATTGTCGATGCGAAGCGGGCCTCTGCTTCCGGCATAGGCTTCTATGAGGGAAACGGATCCGTCTGGCTTGCAGACCCGATACCGCCCGAATATCTCGCTCTGGCTAAGGATGAAAGCTAGCTCTCGGCTGCCGCTATCCAGTGTCCTTCGTCGTCTGAGAAGCCGAAGCTCCGCATGCCGCCCATGTCCACAAGCGCCGATACCGTAGCGCCGCCCTTCTCCATCTTCTCATGCACCGCTTCGATATCAGCCACATGGAAAAAGAAGCGACGGCGTGGCAGTGCTCACTTCGGGAGAGAATCTCTCGACGAGGGCACGGTCCATAAGGACGATATGGGCATCTTCGGGCCCGAACGAGAGCACGGGAACATCTGTCCCTGCAGGACCGGGACGCACCCCGACCTCCTCGAATTCAAGCTTTTCCGCCCAGCAGACCCTGCACGCCTCCACATCGTCGCAGCAGACCATCACATCGAGCGCCTGGGCACCGAGCATCCTTGTCCTCTCTGGCAGAGTGCATCTGGCTTCATCCCATTCTCCCAGAAGGCCGAGCGCACGTCCTGCGTATCCATGCGCTGAAGTGAAGCATCTGCACAGGGCTACAATGTCCGCATCCAGGCGGCTGCAAGATCGGGCCAGCACTGCATGAGCGGCTGGGGCTGCTTTCCCTTCTGCACGACCTCTGCCGTCGCAAGAGAGAGTCCGTGCCCTCCGTACGGGAAGATATGGAGCGTGAACGAGACGCCGGCATGCCTATACGCTTCAGCCAGAAGGAGGCTGTTCTCGACCGGAACAGATGTGTCCTCGAGCGTATGGAAGATGAAGGCAGGAGGCGTATCCTTCGTGACCCTGTTCTCGAGCGCGAGCTTCTGCTTCAGCTCTTCGTCGTCGCCGCAGAGGTTATCGAAGGAACCTCTGTGCGCATATGCACCTGACGTAACGACGGGATAGCCGAGGACGAGGCCGGAGGGGCGCATCTCCTCTGCAGCGGCACCCACACGCCCAGAAAGCCAGGGCTCCATCCACTCGCAGCCAAGATCCAGGGCCAGATGTGCTCCCGCAGAGAACCCCATCAGGAAGATATGGCCAGGGTCGATATGGAACGCCTCTGCATGGCGCTTGAGATAGGCAATCGCTCCTGCCACCTGGACGAGCGCCACAGGATAGCGGGCAGGCGCACAGCTATAGGAGATGACGCAGGCAGCAAAGCCACGTGCCACCATCTGGAGCGCTACCGGCTCTGCTTCCCTGGCCGACACCCGTGCATAGGCACCACCCGGAATGATTGCGACGCAGGGACGCTTCACATCAGGGTCGACCTTGTCGAGGACATCGGGGAAATAGGTCTCGATGCGTGCCGGCTCCCCCGCCTCGGGAAGCGCAATCTGGTCTGCATGCGGCACCTCAGGCACCGCCTTGCCTTCGCCTTCTGCCGCTATCGTCACATGGAGCACGGGAATCTGCCTCCTACATCGCTGCCTGTGCATGCCATATATTCAGGCATTGTAAGCCTCTGCCATTGCTGTCCTGTGATGTTCCCTGAAGCCTGACAAGGACAAAGCTGAAAGGAGCCGCCTTCGGACCGCAGCACGAGGCAGCGTCTTCGAAAAGAAAGCCGTCCGGAAACCTTCAGGCCCTGCCTGCTTCATCGAGGCTGGGTGCGAAGGCTTAAGCAGAAGAGATGGCAGACACAGCCGCACTGGCAATGATGGGCCTATAGCCAAAGCATCCGGCAGCACAGGACCAATCCCCTCGTTGCATCCATCCTGTATACAGAAAAGGGCCGATGCTGGCCGGAAGCCATAAGCAGCAAGGCTGCTGTCCGAAAACAGATGCTCCCCTAATGGCCGTGCGGCACGATATCGAGCTGTCCGCGCTCGAGCACAAGATCGGCATGGACAAGACGGATGAGGGTGCATCCCAAAGGGATGAGCGCGCCCAGAAGCGAACTGTACGAGCATGCTTCGCAGAGCATCGTGGAGACGACAGCGCCTGCCGTGAAGCAGAGCAGAAGCGACGTATGTGCCTTGACCTTGCGACGCAGTCCATGGTCTTCAGGATGCCTGATGAGCTTCGCGAGATTCGAGCCGATCTGGCGGATATGGTTCGTTACGAATGTCGTGGCGGCAGGCACGCCTTCCATCTGGCGATACGTATTGAACTGCATCGCGCAAACGAAGTTCAGCGTCACCTGGCAGATCTGGTCAGGCCACGCAGCCGGCATGAGAGCAAGGAAGACGACAGCACACATCTCGAGGGCGATGAGGAGCGTATCCCAGCGCAGGAAGTGCATGCGCTTGATGGTCTTGCCCATCCATTCGGAGAGGAAGGAGCCGAAGAAATAGGCACCGATAGGAAGCAGAAGATAGGCTGCCGAGAGCCACTGCTGCCTGCCAAGCGCCATCGCGAAGAGGACGACATTTGCCGTCTGTGCATTGCAGAAGACGCCACCACGCAGAAAGAACGTGTAGGCGCCATACCAGCCTGCCACAAAGATCAGAAGCCAGAACGTCCACCTGCGTTCGCATTCAAGATATCCTGCCTTCACGTCGCCTCTTTCTGCCCAGGTACTAGCTCTCCACGCGAAAGCACCTTACGCGTACGAGAGCAATCTGTCAGAATCTGTAACCCACTCGATGCCACACCTTCACGCCTCCGACAGATTGCTGAGGCCACGAGGCAGAACAGATGAGGATTCGTATGCACATCGTATGCGAAAGGCTATAAGAGACATCAGATATGAAAACAGCTCAGAAGCCTTTATAGCCTCTGAGCTGTAAACATTCAATGGAGCCAGCTATCAGACTCGAACTGATGACCCCCGCTTTACGAGAGCGGTGCTCTACCAACTGAGCTAAGCTGGCCTCTTTGACACGCAAGACGTTGTCTCAGCGCGTGCTTTTTAATAGTACGGATGCAGGCACGAAGATGCAAGCATTATTTTGTCCATTTTCAAATTTCCTCGTTTCAGGCGCTGCTTGTCCATCCACATCAAGCGACCCCCGCTTTACGAGAACGGTACTCAGCCAATCTCTTGTGGCTTCCGCCATGCTCTCGTCTATCCCCTCCCTCCATACGAGCAGAGGGGCACAGCGTATACGCGCCATGCCCCTCGAGACGGGAAGGGGAAAGATGGAAATGGGCAGAGACAGGTGGATTGGCAGTTTCGGCTGGCAGTGGGGATGGGAGGACACTGCCAGCCTTATCTGCTCTGGCCGCTACTTCTTGGCAGGGCCATCCACAGAGGAATCATTGGATGCGGCCGGTGCAGCCTCAAGACGTGCTGCCTTCTTCATCTTCACGCCCTTGACAAGGCGACGGATGTTGAGGGCAGAGAGCAGGACGAAGACTGCTGCCACGCCGTAGACGATCTTGTAGTACCACGTCATGCTGCTCCCGACCTTGGCATCAGGTGCGATGCCGTTCATGGCGTTGGAGTTCACGACAGAGTACAGGATGCGGTGCGATGCTTCGCGCATGGCGGAGACGATGGCAGGATCGTCGGCGTACTTCTTGAGCTCGGGACCACGGACCTTGTTGAACATCATGCTGTCCCAGAGGTCGGTGCCAGCAAGGAGGCCATCAGGCGTATCCATGAACTTCGAGTAGGCGCTCATGTCAGTGATTGCGATGACCTCGACTGGCTCTGCCGCGCGGTCGATTCCCCCGCGAACGGCATCACGCTCTGCTGCGGGTCGATCGCGGAGGAGCCCGCAAACGACGTCTATGCGATCCTCGACGAGTTCTCGAGGCGCGGCAGGATACACTTCGTCCACATGCGCAACATCCGCTATCTCGAGCCGGGAAAGAGCAAGGACTTCTACGAGGCGCCGCACCTGTCCCGCGAAGGCTCGCTCGATGTCTGGCGCATGTGCCGGGCGCTCTTCGTATCTCCCGAAGCCGGAATCCTCCTCCTGATATATCGGCTATTCCAGGAAAGCTTCGATGGATGGCTGTCCATCAGCCTCAATCAAGCAGCCCCTTTTCGCGCGGCCTCATATCCTTTGTCTCCTTGAGCGTGAGCCCCTCCATCTCCTTTGCGATCTCTATCTCGGAGAGGCTTTCTGCCCAGGCCTTCGCTGCAGCAAGACGCTTCCCGCTGCCTCTGGCAGCCTCTTTGTGCCCCTGCGCCTTGGCAGGGCGCTATTCCATCTGTTCTCTCCTCAGCATCTTATCTTTGCATCAGGAAAGGGGCCTGGAATGCAGCTTCATCCCAGGCCCCAGCATCAGTGCACTATACAGCTGTCTGTATCTACAGCAGGCGCAGCACGCCCCTCACGAGACGCTCGAAGTCGTCTGCATGGAGCTTTGCCTCTTCGAGGACCTTGTCGTGGCCGAAGCCTGCGCTTCCGCTCTGGTTGGCAGCAAGCGTGAGGCCCAAGACATTCATGCCCAGAGCGTGCGCCATGATGACCTCGTTCACGGTCGACATGCCGACATAGGACACGCCCATCGTCCTCATCATCTGCACCTCTGCAGGCGTCTCTGTGCAGGGACCGATGACACCTGCAAGGACGCCCTCCTCGACCGCAATGCCGAGATCGTCTGCGACGCCCCTTGCAAGGGTCCTGAGGTAGGGCGTATAGGCATCCGCCATATCGACGAAGGGAGACTCCACATCGCGGAGTCCTTCATCCTCGGCAAGCGGATTTCTGCCCGTGAGGTTGATCTGGTCCGTGATGATGCCGAGGCCGATGTTTGCCATGCCGGAGACGGCACCCGTTGCGCAGGCAAAGACGATATCGCGGCAGCCGAGGCGGTGGACATGGCGGACAAGGGCGCAGATCTCGGAGGCGCTGTAGCCCTGATAGAGATGGATGCGGCCCGGATAGACGATCACCGGGACATTGTCGATCGTGCCGATCGTTGCCTCGAACGTGTGGCCCGGCATCGGCTGTGCCTCATCCGGGAATCCCTCGATATCGTGATAGTCGATGCGGCGCACCGGATGCACGAGGCTTTTGAGATGTCCCAGACCGGTGCCCAGGATGATTGCCACAGGATGCTCTACAGACGGATGCACGGATTCGACAGTCGTTTCGCTTACCACGGTGATTCCTTCCTCTTCGAGGAGGCGGGCAAAGACCCCGTCCCCCTCTATGGTCCTTCCGCTATAGCTACCATCGTAGATGAGACCGGCGCCACATGATGGGCTCTTTGCCTTCAGGACGGCAAGCGGCACGGGCTGCTCCCTCACGCGGGCAAGCGCACACTTCGCCCCTGTCTCGAACTCTTCGGTCACATCCCGCCCGTCCCTGAGATAGACATGCCCATCCCTGATCTCTGCAGGAGGGCGCGGTATGGGCAGTCCCGAGAGCCTCTCCGGGCAGATGGGCACAGGCTCCGTCTTGCCTGAGAGCCGGATGACGGCCTCATCCGGCTTCGTGCCGCCGTCGTATCTGCACCGCTCCCCCAGAAGGCATGCGCTCACCGCAATATGCATGAGGGACACCTCTTTCCGCTATAGAAAAGGACGGACAGGCAAAGATGCCCGTCCGTCCATCGTAGCGCTTGTATCTGCCTCTTAGGCTTCCATCGTGTAGATCTCGATGCTTGCCTTCGAGAGCCGGTCATTCACGTAGTTCGTCCACTGCTGCGATGCAGTCTGGGAAGCCGTGGAGTACTGCTGGTAGGCCACATAGTAGGCAGCCTGTGCTGCAGCGTAGGTCGCAGAGTCGTTCGTGATCTGGTAGTCGGCAAGAGCGGAGGCGTAGGTCGAGGAGGAGTCCTTCCAGGTGCCGGTCTCGGAGTCCCACTCATCGCCTGCGAGGTTGATGATGTAGGTCGCGTAGTCGGCCGTCGGCGTATCCTCGGCGCCGTCAGCAGGCTTCGAAGGAGCCGTCGGCTGGGACGGAATCTCGGCCGTCACGACCTGGCTGCGGAGCTTGGAAAGAGCGCAGGACTGGCGGACAAGGTTCCTCACGGAGTCCTCGTCCATGTTGTAGTTCGAAGCGATTGTCGCGTAGTCGGTGGAGCCGAGATACTGCTGCGCGTAGGCATCCATATCGTCGTCGGAGACCGTGATACCCTGGGCATCGACGACCTTCTGCATGATCTGGTTGCGGGCAAGGTCGATGATGTTGTCAGCGGTCGGCACCGTGTAGCTGCCATCGTCGTTTGCTGCGCTGTCGAGCGAGGAGGACTGCGTGATCACGTCCTTGGCCGTGATCTCATAGGTCTGGCCGTTGTACGTATAGCGTGCGACAACCGTGTCGAGATCGGCTTCCTGCAGGGTCTGGGAGCCGAGCGAGCTCGTGCCATTGAAGCAGAAGTGTCCTACGACACCGCCCAGGACGAGGCAGACGACAGCCGCGACGATGGTTGCGACAAGCGGCACCGTGCGTGCAGGCTTGGAAGGCTTCTTCTCGGCCTTCTCATCCTTTGCAGCATCGGCCTTCTTCGTGTCCAGTTCGGTTTCCGGCTTCTTTTCTGCCATGCTCAATGAACCTTTCCTTTGAGTTCC
This sequence comes from Olsenella sp. AGMB03486, assembly GCF_040884255.1. NCBI lineage: Bacteria > Bacillati > Actinomycetota > Coriobacteriia > Coriobacteriales > Atopobiaceae > Olsenella > Olsenella sp. AGMB03486. The sequence continues at coordinate 68,630 of NZ_JBEVTM010000010.1, read as the reverse complement.
TTTGCAATATTTTCGGAGAGCGCCTGGATGTAGCTGGCTCCACTCTTCGTATCGAAGGCAATCCGGTCGAGAAGCTCATGAGCGCACTTCTCCGATATCGGACCCTGTGCCATATCATAGAGGGCAACAAGCATGTCCCTGTATTCGGCATCCCCATGGTAGCACTGTATGGCTTCGTCCAAGAGAGGCCACACCTCATCCGAGCGAGCTTCAGAAGTCGACCCATATGCTGCGAGGAATCTGAAGGCCGCCAGGCGCACCGGAGCGGAATCCTCATCAAAGAGCGACGTCTCCGCTGCATCGATGCCCGGCTGCACCTCCTGGGGATGTGCCTGGGCGACAAGCGTCAGCGTATCGAGCACTTCCCAGCGCGTCTGCGCCTCGGGACGTCCCAGGGCATCGAGAAGGTCGTTCAGATACGACAGGATCGCAGAAGGATCCTCCTTTGCGACGCTGTAGACCTTCTGTGCCGCAGCCTGGCGCTGGCGGCGTGAATGGGCAGCAAGGCCGCCTACGAGCGCAGGCAGGGCGCTTGCCAGAGAGCTATCCATCGACTACCTCCATGTATATATCTGTGCTGTGTCAAGAATCCGCCTGCCGCGGACATGCCTGTCAGTGGTGGGACCTCAGGTACGGGCTTTCCTCTGCCGCCTCGACATCCTTCTTCGAGACTTCGGGCGCTGCATGCACGGCAGCCTCATCGTCTGGATCTCCCGAATCGTCGGCCTGGTCAAGAAGCGACCAGTCGAGGCCTGCCTTCTGCGTCTGCGTATCATCCTCGAAGAGCAGCTGCAGGGCCTGCGTGCCCATCTGCGCGCCGCCGATGTTGCAGAGCACGTCGAAGAGGTTGAAGACGGTATCCGTGCCCGGAAGCGTCAGGTCCTCCTCCTCGGCAAGCCTGAGCGCAAGCGCGAGGTCCTTCCTCAGATGCACGGCCTTGAAGCCCGGCTTGAAGTCTCCGGCAAGCGCCTTCGGCGTAAGCTCCTCGAGCTGGCGGGAAGACCCCATGCCATGAGAGATCATATCGAGGACCTCATTGCGGTCGAGCTCGCCCTGCTCTGCCAGCGCCATGGCCTCGCTTGCACCAAGAAGCGCCGATGCCAGCGCGACCTGGTTTGCAAGCTTTGCAATCTGGCCCTTGCCGGCACCGCCGAAGCAGTAGATCTTGCTCGAGAATGTCTCGAGGACAGGACGGATCGGCGCGATATCCTTCTCCGTCGCGCCGGCAATGAGCGTCAAGGTGCCTGCCTGGGCACCAGCCTGGCCGCCTGTCACCGGGATATCGAAGGCATGCTTGTCCTCGATCTCGGCAGAGTCATGCAGGTCGCGCGCCAGCTGGGGCGACGACGTCGTGAGGTCGATGAGGTAGGCGCCCTTCTTCGTGGCACGGATGAGGCCGTCGGTCGTGAGGTAGACCTCTTCCACCTCGTCGGGATAGCCGAGCATCGTGAACACGACATCGGCGTCACGCGCAGCATCGGACGGAGACTTCGCCCACTTCGCGCCCTTTGCCAGAAGGTCTTCTGCCTTCGACTTCGTGCGCGTATAGACCGTGAGGCGATAGCCCGCCTCGAGGATATGCGCTGCAATCGGCGCTCCCATGATGCCCGTGCCGATGAAGGCGACCGAGCGAATTGTTCCCAAGGCCATATACCTTGCCTTTCTGTCTTACCTGCTGCGCACCTTGCGTGCGATGCGATCCGTGAGCGAGAGCTTCTCGCGGCGGTCAGAGCCCCAGAATACGAGTGCGGCCATGCCCGGGCCGACGTGGGAGCCAATGACCGGCGAGATGGAGCTGTGGATGACCGTCAGGTCCTCGCAGCCATCCATCTTGCGGATCTCCTTCTCGAGCCACTCGGCGTCCTTCGGCGCGTCAGCGTCCATGATGCCGATAGGAAGAGACGTATCGTGGGCGTAGTTGTCCTTGAACTCCTGGAGGATCGCACGCAGCGCCTTCTTGCGGCCACGGCACATGCCCTTGAGCGTGAGCGACCCGTTGAGGTCGTAGGAAAGCTCCGGCTTCACATCGAGCTTGCCACCTACCTGCGCTGCTGTCGGAGGGATGCGTCCTCCTGCTGCAAGCCAGTGGAGGGAATCGAGCGTAAAATAGCCCTGGATGAAGTAGCGGGCATCCTTGGCCCAGGCAACGAGCTCCTCTGCTGCGAGGCCATTTGCTGCCTGGCGCACGACCTCGATTGCAAGAAGCTCTGCTGCCGCAGACGGGCACAGATTGTCGATCACATAGATCTCTGCATCGGGATGCTCGTCACGCACGAGCTGGGCGCCCTGCTCTGCCGCATCGATAGAGGAGGAGAGGCCGCCGGTGAGCCCGAGATAGATGATCGGCTGGTGGCGTTCCTCGAAGAGCCGCTCGAAGACCTCCATGTAGGTGCCCGGCGTCACCGCCATCGTCCTGAAGCGGGCTTCCGGGTTCTTGCGCATGTATTCGTAGAACTCGTGGGGCGTCCGGCTCTGCCACATGTCGTCTGCATGCTCGCCGTCCGGTCCCACGTAGTGGAACGGAATGACCTCGATGCCGAGCTGGTGGGCTACGGACGGATTGAAGTCGGCTGCCGTATCGGCCACGATCGTGACGCCGAGACGCTTCTGATAGGCCTTGACGTAAGAATTAAGCGCCGCGGCGCCGGTCACATTGGGGACTGGCGTCGCGACGGTGTCTGTATCTGTCTGGAGAGATGCAGCTTCTGCATCGTCTTTCGGCTGCTGTGCGCGCTTACTGCTCATCCAGCTCCTCTATCTTCGGTTTGATGATGCCATACCCGCCATTCTTTCTATGGTAGATGACATTCACCAGGCCGGTCTCCGCATTCAGGAACACATAGAAATCATGGCCGAGGAGGTCGGTCTCGACGAGCGCCTGCTCTTCTGTCATAGGCTTGAGGTCGATATACTTCTCGCGCACCAGGAGGTCGTCATCCTCTTCCGGCAGGGGCTCGAGCAGCTTTTCGAGCTCTTCTGCGGTCTGGGCAGGAGGGGCTGCCTTCTGGGCATGCTGCCTCTTGTCGACGATGCGCGTCTTGTACTTCCTGAGCTGACGCTCCACCTTGTCTGCAGCAAGATCGATTGCCGCATACATGTCATCGGCGCTCTCGGAGACACGCACGACAGAATCGCGCACGAAGACCGTAACCTCGCAGGTCCTGCGGTCAGGATTGGAGCGGTTGTAGTCTACCCTGAGCACGACGTCGCAGTTCATGGGCTGGATATCGAATACCTTGAGGGCATTCCCGATCTTTTCGTCCACGTAGCTCCTGAGGGCATCGGTAATCTGGATCTTGCGGCCCGAAAGCTTGATATCGACCATAAATGCCTCCCATCAGAACCCGGAGCGCGCTCCACGCTCCGCTTGTACAGGACTCATACCCATTCGTCGGCCCGAGCCGACGCTCGTGCCGTTCATATCTGCGAATGGACGCAAAGGAGGCGCATTCCTAGGCAGCATCTGCAAGGGCAGGCGGGGACTGCTTTGCCGCAAAGCCTGAGATGGCGGTGGTTCCATCGAGATGGGGCAGGCCGTCAAGCCACTTGTCGCGGATGAGCTCATAGGTCCCATCCTGCTCGGCCTCCGCCTCGGCGTCACCCACAGCTGCGGCAAGCTCGGTGTTCGCAGCTTCCACGCCGATGCCGATCTTCGAGATGTCGCCAATCGTCCCGCAGTAGGAGATCTTCTGGATATAGCGAGAGAGGAGGGCTCCCTGATAGGCCGAGCAGACTGCATAGTCCGCCTCTCCCGCCTCGAGCATGTGGAAGCAGTCGTTCAGATTCGTCGCATAGGCAAAGGTGACCGAAGGCGTGACACGGGAGAGCTCGGAATGCGCCTCGGAGCCCATCTGGACTGCCACCCGCCTGCCGCTCATATCGTCGGCTGTGACCGTGCCATCAACATTCCTGCCGAAGACGCCAAGTGCCGACTCCGCATACGTGCCGACGATCGTGATGCCGTCCTCTTCGCCGTCTGTCATGTCCATCACGATATCGCAGCCCTGGGAAAAGCCATCAGCTGCATCCTCGACGCTCATAAAGCGGATCTTGAGGCCGAGATGCTCTGCGATATCTGCGGCAAGATCGATATCGAGGCCCTGGAAGCTGCCCGAATCGTCCACGGTGCTCATGGGCAGCTGCACGTCCTGCTTGATGCCGACCGTGAGCGTGCCTTCCTCGTGGAGGGCAGAGGCGCTGACCTTGGGCTCCATCTTCGCCTGGGCAGAAGACGTAGCCTCAGCCACCGACTCCTCATCGCTGCCGAAGGCATGCTCCAGGGAGGAGACGAAGGGCAATCCAGAAGCAGCTGCCAGAACGGCACATGCGAGCGCTGCAACGGCAGCGCAGATCGCGATACGTAGCTTCATGGGTCCATCCTTCGCTCAGCCGACAATATGGCCGTCTCTTCCAGCTGACCTGGTCTTTGGCCCCACACCCGCGCACCGGGGCCTCCGCTTCGGATGCTCAGGCACCCCCACTCAAAGCCCTCTTGCCTGTGGGGCTCTTTGCCCCAAAGCCAATCAGGCAGTGCGACTTGCTTCTAGGACGAGCCATGATCGCCAGCATGCCCACACGCTGGCTTACGTGGATCCCTTTGACCTCGTCTGTCATGGACTAGGAGGCAGATCGGTGCCTCCGCAACCACAGACCTGGAAGAGACAGAGAGATTATACGGCTTCCACTCTCGATTCACGCGAGAAATAGGCTCTACGCTGCAGAAATGTCCATGTCTGGCAATAAACTATGCAGCCGCCTGAATGAATAGCCGGCACTTAGCCGTAATTTGCTGCATATTGCAGCAGCATCGGGCAGGAACTTACACATGTCGGAACGCCGTGAATGCATGCGCTGCAGCCACAGAGGGCATGACTGCCGGAAGCGGAAGCTCGAGGCCCTCCGCAAGCGTCTCGAGCGCCGTGCTCGCGAGCAGGAGCCCCTGGGCGCCCTCTTCCCTGCCCTTCGAGACGATCTCCAGAAGATGCTCCTGCATCTCCTCTCTTTCGCCAGTTCCGCCCTGCACAGCATCCACAGCATGCTGGAGCCACAGCTTCTCTTCCTCGTTCGGTGTGATCACGATCGTGTGCGAGAGGATGAGCGGACGCTTCAGGAAGCCATCCTTCATGGTCCGGTAGCTTCCAAGAAGAAATACGCTTCTCCAGCCCTGGGCGAGGACATCCTGCCTGAGCGCCTCGGCGAGGCCCAGTAGTGGAAGCGTGCCTGCATCTGCCAGAGCCTTCTGCACGCAGTGCGCGCTCACCGATGCCAGAAGCGCACAATCTGCTCCAGCTTGCGCCAGATCTTCGAGCGGTGAGGCAAGCTCGCGCACGAGCTCCTCGTCCCTGCCTTCGAAGGCAAGCTGGTGCATAGGCACGCCTGCCTCGGCAGCAGCGATATCTGCCACATCCTCTCCCAGGAGCTGCTCCAGCCGCTCCACGAATGCATCTTTTGGACCTCCGGAAGAGATGATGCCTAGACGTGCCATATGCCCTCTTTTCTGCCAGACCGTATCCAGCAGAGCCTACCAGACCCGGGCAAATGCTGCAGCTGTGACAGCACGGGCGCCGCGCCGCAGGAGCGCCTCTGCTGAGGCCTCGATCGAGGCTCCTGTCGTCACGACGTCGTCCACAAGCAGAAGATGCATGTCCGAGACATCTTCGATCGCCTCGACGGTGCCTTCGAGGTTTTCCCTTCTCGCTTCACGCCCGAGGTCTCTCTGGTCCTTCACGGAATCCTTCACCAAGACATCTGCGAGGGGAAGCCCGAGCTCGTAGGTCAGATGCTTCGCAACAAGCTCCATATGGTCGAAGCCACGCGTGCGGAGCGCATCGGGTGTTGCCGGCACGAAGCAGATCGCATCGATATCATCCGGATCGAAGCGCGGCTCGCCGTCTGGCAGGACGCAGCCTTCCGCCTCGTCGAGCGCTGTCGCTATCGCTGCTGCCATGATGCGGGCAAGCCTCGTCTCATGCTGATCCTTGTAGATCCTGACGAGCCGTGCTGCCGTGCCTTCGAAGCTCATGGCACAGATGGTCGTGCGCACGCACCAGTCGCCCTTGCATTCCGTGCAGAGTGTCGCTCCATAGGGTGCCCCGCAGACCGGGCAGGCATCTCTCTGTGATATCCAGGGAAGCGAGAGCCGGCACTCGTCGCAGAGCAGGGTCTCGGGCCTGCCGCAGCCGACGCAGCGGGTCGGCCAGAGCGTCTCTTCTGCCGCATCCCGCATGAAGCGGAGAGCCGAAGCAGCCTTCGCCTTCCAGCCCTCTGCCTCGATGTGCCCTGCCTCCATTGCGCTCTCCAAGCCACGCTGCATCATCCGACATATCCAAGCGTAGCATCAAGGCCAATCTGATAGCTACCGATAGAAGAGCCGGGAACCGTTCTCCCAGAGTGCCTGATAGGTCTCTTCTTTGGTCTTCGCCAGGCCCGCAGCAAAGCGAAGGTCGGCAAGCGCTGCTGCCGTAAATCCTACCAGGGCAGGCTCGCCTTCCCGTCCCCTCATCGGCACCGGCGCCATGTACGGGCAGTCGGTCTCGGAGAGGAGACGCTCTCTGGGGGCGCTCAGTGCGGCATCGCGGATATCGTCAGACTTCCTGAATGTGAGAGCGCCGCCGAAGGCGACAGAGCAGCCAAGCGCCAGATAGGGCGCGAGGATTTCCCTGTCTCCCGTATAGCAGTGAAGGTCTGCCCCCGCTTCGGGCACGCCTGCCTCTTCGAGCACCTGAAGCGCATCGCGGTGCGCCTCTGCGCACCCATCGCCCTTTGCATCGCGGATATGGAGCTCCACCGGAAGGCCGAGCTCGCCTGCAAGCACGAGCTGCTGGCGGAATGCCTCCTTCTGCTGCCCATGGTCCACATCGCAGGTATAGTCGAGGCCGATCTCGCCGATACCGACACAGCGGGGGCTCCTGAGCAGGACCCCGAGCGCCGCCTTCACAGACGGGTCTTCGAGGTAATCGGCGGCCCCATAAGGATGTGCGCCTGCGACGATCCTGGTCTCGGCGGGAAGCGTGGCGGCAGAGATGCCCGGCTCCTCGAACGCAGGAATCTGCCACCTGCTGCCAAGCTCGCCGATCAGGCTCTCCGCTTCAGCGAGCCAGCCTTCAAGCGAGGCAAGCGTCGGCTCTGCGTCATGTGCATCGTCTGCAGGGTCGAGCGGCACGACAAGGCGGCAGACGCCTGCAAACGCCGCGCGAGCGACGGCGTGCGCCGGCTGAGCCTCCCAGAAGGCCGTGAGATGGCCATGCGTATCCATCAGAGGATAGGGAGGGCGCGGATAATCCTTCGGCCTCCCCTTCTTGTCGTGGAAGAGGACGCCGTCTTCGAGCGTCAGCGTCCACTGGTCTTCCTCAGCGCGCTCCATGGGGCTCCTCGCTGAAGGCACCGGCTGCCTCGAGCGCCTCTTCGAGCGCACAGAAGCGCTCGACAGAAAGTGTCTCTGCCCGGGCGGCAGGGTCTATGCCGGAAGCTTCGAAGGCGCTTGCGAGCGTCTCCTTCGCAAATCCGCTCTTCCCCATCGCATTCCTGAGCGTCTTTCTGCGCTGCGAGAATGCTGCATCGATCACAGACTCGAGGCGAGAGATCTTCTCCGGCATGCAGGGAGCGCCTGTCATGGGATCGACAAGGGGGCTCCGGTCGATGCGCACGACCGCCGAATCCACGTGCGGAGGCGGCATGAAGTTGCCAGGGCCAACCTCGAAGCGGCCTGTAACACGGCCAAAGATCTGGAGCTTTGCCGTGTAGGCGCCATATTCCTTCGAGCCGGGAGCGGCAGAGATGCGGTCTGCCACTTCCTTCTGGACCATTACGACAAGACGCGTGATTGACGGCATCGTCTCGAGCGTCCGCAGGATGATCGTCGCCGCCACCTGGTAGGGCAGGTTCGAGACGAGCTTGGTCGGCTCTGACGGGACACCTTCGCGCCCGAGAGCGGCAATGGCCTCAGAGATCTCGGCAGGAGAGATCTTGAGCGCATCGCCTTCGATGAGGGCAAAGCGCTCGGACCAGTCTCCGCAGGTCTCGGCCAGGACCTTGGGCAGGCTCCGGTCTGCCTCGAGCGCACAGACCGCTCCTGCGAGCGGCAACATCGCGACCGTCAGCGTGCCGATGCCCGGCCCCACCTCGAGGGCCGCATCATGCCCATCGAGCTCGGCGAGGTCCAGGATGTGGCCGATAACATCGTCGTTCACAAGGAAGTTCTGCCCCAGGCGATGCTTCGTCTGGAGGCCGAAGCAGGCAAGCACGTCCTTGGTGGCCGAGGGCTTTGCGAGATAGGAATGCATGGGCCTACTTGTGCTGGAGACGCGGGAAGAGCGCCTCGCCCTTCGTCACCGGCACATCGCTTGCGAGGCGTCCCCACTGGCAGGCTTCCTCGAGCTCGACATCTGCCTCGTCCTCCATGGAAAGACGGCGCAGGACCTCGCGCGACGTCTCGGGCATGAACGGCTCGAAGAGGTGCGCCGCGATGCGGATGGACTCGAGGAGGCTGACGATAATGCCCGTGAGCTCGCCGGCACGGGCAGGATCCTTTGCGACAGCCCAGGGGGCGGAATCCTCGATGTAGTGGTTTGCCGCATGCACGAGCTCCATCACGACATCCTTTGCGCCCACATAGTCGAAGCGCTCCATTGCCTCGGAGTAGCGCCCGCAGATGCCCTCGGCGATTGCCTTGAGCGGATTGTCCTTCTTCTCCCAGCCATCTGCGAGGACCGGGGTCTTGCCGTCGAAGTACTTCGCGCTCATGTTGAGGGAGCGTGACACGAGGTTGCCCCAGCTGTTCGCGAGATCTGCATTGTAGACCTGCTCCATGCGCTCGAACGAGATGGCAGAGTCTTCGCCGTGAATCACGTCGGTCATGAAGTAATAGCGGTAGCCTTCGACTCCTAGAAGGTCCACGACATCCTGCGGGGCGATAGCATTGCCACGGCTCTTGGACATCTTCTCGGCCTTGCCGGTCTCGGCATTCCTGACCGTCAGGAATCCATGGGCAAAGACATGCTCAGGCAGAGGCTCGCCCAGCGCCATGAGCATGGCAGGCCAGATCACGCAGTGGAAGCGGATGATGTCCTTGCCGACGACGTGGTACTGTGCCGGCCAGCGGTAGGCAAGCTCGGCCTTGGCTTCAGGGGTGTCGACGCCGTAGCCCACAGCCGTCATATAGTTCAGGAGGGCATCGAACCAGACATAGGTGACATGCTTGTCATCGAACGGTACCGGGATGCCCCAGTCGAAGCTCGTACGGCTGACAGAGAGGTCTTGGAGGCCTCCTGCAACGAACGAGCGCACCTCGTTCATGCGGAAGGACGGCTGCACGAAGTCAGGATGCTCGTCGTAGAGCTTCAAGAGACGATCCTGGAAGGCGGAAAGCTTGAAGAAGTAGGACTCCTCCTGGACACGCTCGAGGGGACGGCCACAGTCAGGGCAGAGGTGCTGTCCCTCGGTGTGGTTCTCCTCGTCGGCCTTCCTGACCTGGTTTTCGGTGAAGTAGGTCTCCTCCGGCACGCAGTACCAGCCGTCATAGGAGCCCTTGTAGAGATAGCCGGACTCCTTCATGCGGTTCCAGAGGTACTGCACGGCATGGTACTGGCGCTCCTCCGTCGTGCGGATGAAGTCGTCGTTCGAAATCTCGAGCTCGCGCCAGAGGTCCTTGAAGAGCGGCGCCTGGGAATCGCACCACTCCTGCGGCGTCATCCCGTGCTTGGCTGCTGCCTCGGCCACCTTCTCGCCGTGCTCGTCCATGCCCGTCAGGAACTTCACGTTGTAGCCGGCAGCCCTGCGGAAGCGTGCCTGCACATCGCAGAGCATCGTGCAGTAGGCAGTTCCCAGATGCGGAGCGGCGTTCACATAGTAGATGGGCGTGGTGATGAAGAATGAAGGCTTCTGTGCCATGGATCTCTCCTCATGACGGAAGGCAAAGGCCTGATGTGCCGGCAGAACCAAGCCATTATACTGCCACCTCTTGCCATCCATCCAAAGTCCCGATGCATTGCTCAGGACAGGGCGAGATCAGGTCTGCTCAGAAGACCCTTCACCGCTCTCGTCCTTCCAATCGGCACCGAATATCTCATCAATGATGGACTGGTCGACGCCATGTGCGGCGAGCCCTTTGGCAATGCGCTCACTCTCTCTGCGCATCTCCTCTGCATGCCGCTCCTCTGCTTCGGCATATCGCTCTTCTGCCCTGGCACAGCGCTCTTCGGCCTCGCGCATCTCCTCGGCATGCCGCTCTGCCGCTTCTGCATACCGTTCGTCCGCAAACTTCAGGATCTTTCCGCCCATGGCTTCCCTCACCTCTCCCTGCAGGGGCACATAGTCCCGGAGCAGATGGTCTGATACCTCGATTATAAGCTCGGTCATGCGCTTCCAGAATATGGAGCCGCCCTCTGCAGCGCCCGCAGAACGCTTCCTGACCGGCACATTATCTGCCGCAGCTTCCGCCAGGCGTTCCTGGATATCTCGGCACTCGGCGAGCAGCTCCTCCTCGAGTGCGCTGTCCCGCGCGATTGCTGCGAACCCTCCCTCATAGCGCATGAGCCAGAATGGCAGAAGGATCAGGAGATGCTTTGCGAACATCTCGTCTGCCGATAGCTGCTTTGTCCATATGGCACGAGACCTATGCTCGAATATCGTCCCATCGAATTCCATGGCCTCAACCGAGATGAAGTCCGGCGTGCTCCTTGCATCTCTCAGGAAGACGACACAAGAGGCCGGAAGCACGAGCAGCCGGTCTTCGCCTCTGGCTTCTGCCTCCTCATGTGCAATCTCGTGGTCGTACTCATCCATTCTCATGGCCATATGCGGGTCCCACGAGCTCTGGCACTCGATGTGGAAGGTCCTGCCCTCTATGCGAAAGGCCGCATCGACAATCCTCTTCCGCTTTCCGGCATGTTCCTCCCCCAGCCGCGTCACGGGAGCATCTTCCGGATACGCAGTCCCGAAAGCCTCGTTCACGAGCGGCACAAGAAGCTCTGACATTTTCTCTGCCATGGTCTTGAAGACGGAATCATAGATGGGGCTCCTGTCCATCCTTCCTCCTTCTGGATGGCGCCTGCAATGCTGGGAGGAGGATAGCAGGAAACAGGAACATATGTTCCTACAGCATTCTGGCACAGACCTCACAGGACCGCATCGATATACAGCTCAGGCGTCTGGCAGCGGGAGAGCACAAGAAAATCGCCGCTCGCAGACGGCAGGAAACTGTCTGCGGGCGGCTCTGCATTCTCTGAACCTGAAAGAATCGGTGCGGCAGTGAGCCCCTCAGCCTGCATCCTCCTGTGCAGCAGCAAGAATCTGTGCATAGATGTCCTGCCGGGAGGCCTCGTATTCCTTTGCGAGGCGCTTCGCAAGAGCGCTCTTCGGCTCCCCCTCGGCAAGTCCCGCGGCAATCGCCTTGTCGAGCGGCAGCCGCGTGCCTTCTGCCTCACGCCGCGCCGTGAGCTCTTCTTGTGTCGGAGCCTCGACCACAAAGACGCATTCGCCCTTGATCTCCGGACGTGCCGCAAGCTTCTCCGCTAGCTCGGGCGCCTGCCCGCGCACGCATTCTTCGTGGATCTTCGTGAGCTCGCGCACAAGGGCACACCTGCGCTCAGGGAACGCCTCGGCGAGCGCTTCTGCTGTCTGGAGCGCGCGCCTGGGAGATTCGTAGATGACAAGAGAGCCAGGAATCTGTGCAAGCTCCGCGAGGCGCCTTTTCTGGTCGCCGGCCTTCCTGGGCAGGAATCCTTCGAAGAAGAAGTGGTCAGACGAGAGCCCCGATGCCACGAGTGCACAGATGACCGCTGATGGCCCCGGTATCACTTCGACGGGCAGCGCCGCATCGAGTGCCGCATCGACGAGACGCTGGCCAGGATCGGAGATGCCCGGCATGCCGGCATCCGAGACGAAGGCGATGCGCTCGCCGCTCTCCAGCCGCTCGAGCGTCGGAGCGATCTTCTGGGCGATGATGTTCTCGTCTGCGCGCTCGAGCCGCACATGGATGCCGAGCACAGCGAGGAGCTTCCCTGTGACGCGCGTATCCTCGCAGAAGATGGCATCAGCGCCCTCAAGGGTCTCCCGGACACGCGCCGAGACGTCCTGGAGGTTGCCGATGGGCGTCCCCACCATGGAGAGCATGCCTGCCATCAATCGAGGAGCCTCCTCTCGAAGCTCGAAAGCGCAATCCGTGCATCCCAGTTCGGGAGCCTGCCCGATGTCTTCCAGGTCTGGAAGAACCAGGCCGGACAGTCCTTGTAGGCAGCAAGCTGCTCCGAAACATAGACACGCTCGAGGGCGATGCGCCCTTCGGGTGTCGTGACAGAATCGGAATACGGCAGCGCTGCCGACCACTTGCCGACCATGACAGGAAGCTTCGAGCGGCGTTCGCGCGCCAGAGTCTTCGCCGAGCGCTTCGCGAGCGCCCGCACATCGACAGCCGTCGATGCTCTGCTGAGATCGTCGAGATACTGGTAGAGGTGGCAGTCGAGCCACACGTTCCCGTCATGGCTGCGGGCAAGGAAGAAGTCCCACGACGCCGGCATGCCGGCGTCGGGCAGCACGATCACAGGGGCATCCCCTGCCTCGTTCCGGATTGCCTCGTATGCCATGCGGTAGTAGTTCCTGAGCATATGGAGCGGCACGCCGTCCGACATCTGCCAGAGCCCCTGGCGCTTCTGCGGCACCGGATCGTCTGCAAGCTCGATGCCCAGAAACGAGTCCTCCACGGCGTAGCGCCGGACCAGCTCGACCAGAAGATCGATGACCTCGCTCCTGCGGTCCTGCGACATGGCAGCCGCAGAGATCGGGTCGTCACGGAACTCTGAAGCTCCCGGAGATATGGCCAGGGACAGCAGCACCTTGAGGCCGCACCTGTTTCCCCAGCCTATCGCATCGTCGACCTGGGAAAGGCAGCCGATATAGGGACCAGCGGCAGGACCATCCGCTCCGAGGACATACCAGGGCACCGGCAGACGCACGGCATTGTAGCCGCGGTCGGCGATGTTCCTGAAGTCGTCTTCCGTGATGAAGGAGCGTCTGTGTGCGCCAATCAGGTCCTTGTAGTGGACAGGTCCCAGCACCCGTGCCAGATCTCTCTCGGTGAGCGTTCCGGAATCGGCGAACAGCTCGGGCGTCACCCATGACTCGAGCGTGAGCCACCCGGTCAGATTCACCCCGTGGTACCTGGTCTCCTCTGTCATGCCTGCCACCTCATCTCCGGTTGCGCTTTCCTGAAATTATACCCTCAAGCTGGAGAGCTGCCCCTTATGAACAGCTGCATCGTCCGAACGGAACGCAGCCTTCAGCCCTCAGGGAAGTAGCTTGCGCAGTTGAGCGGCGTCTCATACACGTCGACCTCATATATGGGAAGCCCCTCGGCCTGGAGCAGGTCTGCGAAGTGGTGCGCAAGGTTCTCGGCGGTCGTGCGGAACGGCAGCATCTTGAGGACGAAGCCTTCGCCTTCGAGCGCCTCGATCGTGGCAGGAGCAAGCGAGCCCTCCTCGACGAGGAACATGTGGTCGAAGCTGTTCACGACGTCGCGCACCTTCTTCTTGAAGACGCCGAAGTCCACGACCATATCCTTCATGGTGCCCTCTTTCCCAAGCTCCTCCTGCCTGATATAGACGACGACACGCCAGCGGTGTCCATGGAGGTTCTCGCATTTCCCGTTATAGTCGGTCAGGAAATGGGCACCGTCGAAGCTTGCTTCGGTCTTGAGCTGATACATGGCATTGCCTTTCCCGGGCAGCATCTGCCCGCCAGAGTCATGGCAGAGGCACGACCTTTGCCTCCACGAACCAGCGCGGCCCCTCGAAGAAGAGGTAGGTCGGATGCCCTCCCACCTTTACGGTGTAGCGTACGCCGCACCCGCCGGTCTTGAGCGAGCAGGCCTGCCGCACGTCGAGCACACGGTCGACATCGTAGCGCACTCCGTCCTCCCACACGACGGTGAGTGGCGTCACCCTGCCATCCTCATCGGTCTTCGATATGACTGTGACATAGCGCTTCTGGCGCTCTACCACGCCCCTCATGGAGTGCTGCCTCCCTTACGCGAAATACGATACCGGATGAACGGTGTTGTCCTTCTCGGGATCGAGAGCGGAAAGCCTCGAATCGGCGAGCTCCGAGAGCCTGCGCACGGCGTGGTTGCCGAAGCGCGACCTGAGCCCGTCGATTGCGTCGTCGAGCGCCTTGAGGCGTATCCTCGAGAGCTCCGTGCCGGCAAGATCAAGCTGGATTGGCCCCTCTGCCGGCACAAGGCCGATCGCGCGCACCCCGATGCCGCGTGCTGGACGGCTCTCGACATCCCAGCTCGCACAGAAGAGATCGGCTGCCGTGCTGCAGAGCTCCTGCGTAAGGCAGGAAGGACGGGTCAGGCGGACCTGCCGTGTCTCCTGCATGAGCGTGCTCGCGTCCCTCATGGAGACGGCAACGCCTTGCGCTGCGAACCCGAGCGCGCGGAGCCGCTGTGCGACCGACTCGCCCATGAGCCAGACGATCTGGCGGGCGCATCTCTCGTCTGCAACATCGAACGGTGCCGTTATGCCATTCCCTACGCTCTTGATCTCGCGTGCGATATCGGAGGCGGTCGGCACGAACGGCCGCACCGGATCCCTGTCGCGTCCCTGGGCAAACGAGCGCACGACAAGGCCCATCCGGCCGAGCGTGCGGCGTATGAGCTCCTCATCCGATGCCGCAAGCTCGCCTATCGTGCGGATGCCGAGACAGGAGAGCTTGCGCGCTGTCGCAGGCCCGACATAGAGGAGGTCTTCCACCGGATAGGGCCAGACGAGACGCCCGGCATTCTCCGGCCTGATCTCCATGAACCCATTCGGCTTGTCGTGGTCCGAGCCGAACTTCGCGAATATCTTGTTCCAGGAAAGGCCGACCGAGACCGTGAGCCCGAGCTCGGAGAGGATGCGCTCCGAGATCTCCTGGGCGATGAGGGTCGCATCGCCTCCTGCAAGATGGGCCGACTCCGTGATATCGAGCCAGGCCTCATCCGGTCCGAACGGCTCCACGAGGTCGGTGTAGTCGTAGTAGATCTTGCGGGCCAGCTGCGAATAGCGCTGATAGAGCCTGTAGTGTGGCGGCACGACGATCGCTTCGGGACAGGCCCTGCGCGCCTCCCAGAGCGCCATGGCTGTCTTCACGCCTCGCCTTTTCGCCTCGTAGCTTGCCGTGAGGACGATGCCGTGGCGGGCTTCTTCGTCGCCGCCGACGATGACAGGAAGGCCTCTCAGCTCGGGGTGCTCTGCCTGCTCGACGCTTGCGTAGAAGGCATTCATGTCGCTGTGGATGATGACACGGCTCGCATCGATCGCACCGCCGAAGGCGATGTGCGCCGCGCGGGCGCATGCATGCTTTTCTTCCATCGCTCCTCCTCGCATCCAGTATGGAACATCTGTTCGTAGTATGCCAGAGGGGAACGACAGAAATTCGGCCTCTCCATCATAGCGGAAAGGCCGAACACAAGTTCTTTATATTACGTTCGAATCCGGGAATCACTCGGCGGAAGGAGCGCCAGAGGACGGCTCGGCGCCACCCTGCCCCTTGCCGCCGGAACGATGGCGACGGCGGGGACGCTCGCCGCCCTTCTGCCCTTCAGGACGCAGATGCTTCGGACGGGAGGCTCCATCCTTGCCGGAGCCCTTCTGGGAAGATGCCTCCTGGCGGGAGCCTCTGCCCTTCTGCGCATCCTGCGCCTGGCCTCCCCTGTCGCCGGGACGGCGGCGGGTACGGCGAGGGCCATTGCCAGCAGCTGCACCCTCTCCCTGCTCCGGTGCGGCATGGCGGCGACGCTGGGGATGCGGCTGCTCTGTCTTCTGTTTCGGCTGCTTCTGCTGCTCCTGGGAAGCCTCAGGAGCGCCTTCGACGTGATGATGGCGGCGACGGGTACGGGAAGGTGCCTCTCCCGCAGACGTACGCTCCTGGGATGCGGCTTCTGATGCCTGCTGCGGCGCGTCCATGCGGACCTTGCGGCGGCGGCGCGGCTTCGGCGTGGCGGGAGCCGGGCTTCCATCCGGAATCTCGACCTTCACCATATGTGCGCTGTCCTGGCCCTGCGTCTTGCTCTCGGCGCGGCGACGTCTCCTCTTCGTCTCGGGCAGGATGTCTGCCTCGGGAAGCGTCGGCTCAGGCGGCAGCACGCCGTGCTCGCGGTCGAGCTCTGCCAGCGCCATCTGGATATCGGGAGAATCGAGCTTGTCGAGGACGGCGCGCGTCACCGTATCGGGACGGCAGGCACATCCGAGCTCTTCGGACTTCTTGCAGGCAGCCTCGCTTGCCGTCATGTCCTTCAGGGGCACGCGGAACGACTTGCCGTTCTCGACACGGAGCAGCAGCTCTTCCTTCGGCGTATCGTACTCGACGATCTTTGCCTTGCCGAGCGGCGTGTCAATCACGGCATTCCTCTTCGGCGCCCTGCTCTTGAAGTCGCGGTAGGCCTCGAACTCATAGCGCAGGCAGCACATGAGGCGCCCGCAGGCGCCGGAGATCTTCGAGGAGTTGAGCGGCAGGTCCTGCTCCTTTGCCATCCTTATCGATACCGGCTGGAACTCATGGCCGAAGCGGCGGCAGCACAGCTCCTGGCCGCAGTGGCCATAGCCGCCGACAATGGCAGCCTCCTCGCGGACGCCGATCTGGCGCATATCGATGCGGGCATGCAGCTCATGGGAGAGCTCGCGGACGAGCTGGCGGAAATCGACGCGGTCCTCTGCCGCGAAGTAGCAGACGACCTTCTCGCCGCCGAAGAGATACTCGACGCCGACCGGCTTCATATCGAGACCGGACTCATGGACATGCTTGCGGAAGATCGGCATGGCCTTCTCGCCGAGCTCGGCAAGATGCTCTGCGTGGGCAAGATCGGCCTCTGTCGCGATGCGGAGCACATTCTGGAGAGGCGCCGTGCCGATCGTGGCTTCGAGCGTCTCGTCGTCCACCTCGCACGGGTCGCCAACCGCAAGGCCGATCTCGGTGCCGCGCTCCGTCGTGACAATCACATGGTCGGCTTCGCGGGCACCCGTCTCCTTCGGATCGAACCAGAGCTCGCGCAGCGAGTACTTGAACTTGACAGGGATGATGGTGGTCACGTAAGTGCCTCCTTGATGGCACACAGCATGACCTCCAGGGTCAGCTGGGATGAGACATTATGGGCAAGGCTCTGGCGTGCCTCGCCGACTGCGGCAAATCCTGCCATGATGGCAGGGGTGCCGGCATCGGCAATGCGCTCCTGAAGCCCGGGAATATCGGCATTCACGGCATCTTCCGCGCACCCATCCGCAATGAGCAGGGCATCGCGGAGCACGGATTCCGTGACTGCGAACACCTCCATCATACCCGAACGCTCACGGGCGGAAAGCTCGCGCTTCTGTGCGTCCTCGAGCGAGTGGATGGCAGAGGCGGAAAGGTAGTCGGAAACCCGGTCGCGCTCCTTCTTCTGGTCCTTCTTCACGTCCTTCAGAGGCTCGCGCACAAGCTCCGAGAGTCCCCGCGCTGCCACGAGCACGTCCCACATGTCATCCTCGGCAAGGCCGTCCAGGCACTGGATCGTGCGGGCACGGAGCTCCCGCTTCGAGGGCTCGCCGAGATAGGCAGAGGCTGCATCGGGCGTCCCTGCAACAGAGAGCGCGATCCTTGCATCCTGGGCAGAGACGCCGGTCTTCTGGACAACGCGGGCGACGGCCGCCTTCTCGGGGATGGCACGGAACGGCACGATCTGGCACCTCGACACGATGGTCGAAAGCACCGCCTCCGAAGAGCGTGCAAGCAGGATGAAGACCGTATGCTCGGGCGGCTCCTCGAGCGTCTTCAGAAGGGCATTGGCAGCGGCACCCTTGAGGAGCGCCGCGCTCTCGAGGATATAGAGCTTCGTCTTTGCACGCACCGGTGCAAGCTGCACATCTGCGATAAGATCACGGATCTCCGAGACGAGGTATCCCTGGGAAGAGCCGGGATGCAGCCAGTGGACATCGGGATGCGTGCGGTGGCGTACCCTGATGCACTCATCGCAGGCACCGTCTCCTCCGTTCGGGCAGACAAGGCACTCGGCAAGCGCCGTGGCTGCCTCCTCCATGCCGCAGCCCGGGGCTCCGCAGAAGAGGTAGGCATGCGTGATATGGCCCTCTGTGACGGAGCGTGCAAGGAAGTCCCTGACCGCATCCTGCATCTCGAGCGCAGCAAGCGCTGCAGGCGTGCTCAGCTTCTCAGACATGGAGGCCACGTCTTCCAAGCTCGGGGAAGGCGTGCAGAAGCACTGCCCGGCATCTCTCTGCGCAGGCATCCTCTGTCCCTTCAGCATCCACCCACCGGATGCGCTCCGGCTCCTCCTTCGCCAGGGCCAGATAGCCCTCGCGGACCTTCTGCTGGAATGCGATGCCTTCAGCCTCAAGGCGGTCGGCACCGCCCTTCGTGGCGCGGGCAAGCGCATGCACCGGGTCCATATCGAGCAGGATCGTGAGGTCGGGCTGAAGCCCGAGCGTGCCGAGCTCATTGGCACGCTTCACAGTCTCGGGAGCGATCTTCCTGCCGGCTGACTGGTAGGCAAAGGTCGAGTCCGCATAGCGGTCGCAGATGACCCAGGCACCGCGTGCAAGGGCAGGACGGAGGCACTCGGACACGAGCTGCGCCCTCGATGCCTCGTAGAGCATGAGCTCGCAGCCATCTGCCATCTCGCCGTTCTCCGGATCGAGGAGGATCTGGCGGATCTTCTCGGAAATCTTCGTTCCGCCCGGCTCGCGCGTGAGCACGACCTCGAAGCCTGCTGCCTCGAGCGTATGTGCGAGAATCTGCGCCTGCGTCGACTTGCCGCAGCCGTCGATGCCTTCGAAGCTGATGAATGCGCCCATGCTACTCTGCCGCCTTCTTGCGGGTGGCCTTCTTGGCAGCCGTCTTTCTGGCCGGCGCCTTCTTGGCAGAGGACTTCGAGGCAGTGCTTCTCGCAGAGGCGCTCCTTGTCCTGCTGCCGCCCCTTCCAGCCGTTCTCGCCGCTGCCTTCTTCTCGTTTTCCGGGCAGGCAGGATTCGGGCAGAGCTTCCAGGGACCACGGGCAGTATGCACGACGACAAGCGGCGCTCCGCAGGCAAGGCAGGTCTCGCCTGTCGCCTCGAGCTTGCCACGGGCAGGGAGCGGATAGCTCGTCCCGCACTCGTCGTAGTTCTCGCAGCGGATGAAGCGCTTGCCGGTCTTCTCCGACTTGTGTGCGATGAGCTTGGCATCCTTGCCTGCTGCCTTGCAGGCCGGACACTCGCCGACGACGACATCCGGCTCGAAGTTCGTCGGGCACTTCGGGTTCACGCACATCTCGTAGGCACGACTCCTGAATGGATGCACCTTGATGCGGGGAGCGCCGCACTCAGGGCACACGCCTGCCTCGCCCTCGATCGGCTCGATCCTTCCCTTCGGCAGAGGGTAGGTGACATCGCAGTCCGGCCAGTTCGTGCAGCCGACGAAGCTCGAACGCGTCTTGGCAGACGTCTTCACGACGAGGTCGTGTCCGCACTTCGGGCAGACGCCGATCTTCGCATCGGCTGTGACCGCATCGGCGATTGCATTGCCGAGGTCTTCCGTATGATCGATCAGGGCATCGAGCATGCCCGAGAGCAGGGCACGGGAATGGTCCACAACCTCGCGCTGGGTCTCGCGGCCCTCGGCAACCTCGTTCATGTCCTGCTCGAGCTCGCTTGTCATCTCCGGCGTCGTGATGTGCGGCGCATAGGTGTGCAGGGCCTCGATGACGGCCATGCCGAGCTGGGAGGGCTCGATCGGGTTGTTCTTGAGATACTTGACCTCGAAGAGGCGGTCGATGATGGAGGCACGTGTCGACTTCGTGCCGAGACCTGCCTTCTCCATCTCCTGGATGAGCTTGCCCTGGCTGTAGCGGGCAGGCGGCTCCGTCTGCTTTGCGTCCATAGAGAGCGACTCGACGTCGCAGACATCGCCTTCTTGAAGCTGCGGGAGCTGCTCGTCCTTCTTCATGCCGTAAGGATAGATGGCACGGAAGCCCGGCTTCACGAGCACGTCTCCCGTTGCCTGGAACGGCTCTCCCTCGATCGAGAACACAAGCTTCGTGCCTTCGATCGTGGCCGGCTGCATGAGGGTGGCGAGGAAGCGGCGTGCAATCAGGTTGTAGAGCTTCCAGTCGGCAGGCTGGAGGTCTCCTGGGTCTGCAGCGGCTGTCGGATAGATGGGCGGGTGGTCCGTTGTCTCCTGCTTGCCGCGGGTCGCGACGAGCTTCGGCTGTGCGAGGAGCCTGTCGCAGACCGGTGCATACTGCGGCACAGCCTTCAAGGTCCTCACGCATTCCTTGAGATCGAGCGACTTCGGATAGACCGTATTATCGACACGCGGATACGAGATGAGGCCCTTCATGTAGAGCGACTCGGCAATCCTCATCGCACGTCCGGGCGCTATGCCCTCTGCGGCAGCAGCCGCCTGCATGGAGGTGGTATTGAAGGGGGCCGGCGCATGCACGGTGCGCGACTTCTTCTCGATGCTCGTGACCGTTGCGTGCTTGGCATCCTTCACGGCGGCAAAGGCAGCATCGGCCTTGTCCTTGTCCCAGAAGCGCGACGTCGTATGCACGACCTTGAAGGAATCCTTGTCCTTCGACAGCTCGCCCGAGATGACCCAGTAGTCCTTCGGCACGAAGGCCTGGCGCTCCCGTTCGCGCTCGACGACGAGCGCCAAGGTCGGCGTCTGGACACGTCCGGCCGAGCGGGTGTTGCCGAGGCCGCCGAAGCGTGCGACCGTGAGGTAGCGCGTGAGAGCTGCGCCCCAGATGAGGTCGATATACTGGCGGCTCTCGCCGGCGTCGGCCAGATCCTGGTCAAGCTCGACGAGATGCGTGAAGGCATGGTCGATCTCTGCCTTCGTGAAGGCAGAATAGCGGGCGCGAAGCGCCGGCGTATCAGGGGCGACCTGGCGCACCTGGCGCAGGGCATCGGAGCCGATGAGCTCGCCCTCGCGGTCGAAGTCCGTGGCGATCACGATGGAGTCGGCCTTCTTCGCGAGGTTCTTGAGCGAGCGGATGATCTCCTTCTCTGCCGGCTTCTTCTCGATCGGCGACCAGACAAGATATGGCAGGGCCGGAATCTTCCAGCCCTTCACGTCCACGCCGTCCTCCAAAAACGGCTTCTTCTTCTTGAAAGGCGGCTTGGCAAGCGTATCAGGCAGATGGGCCGGCAGGTGCTCGCCGTCTTCGGTGAGACCGTACCAGCCCTCCTTCTTGCTGTATTTGAGCTCAGGCGGGAAGTCGGGAGCCATGATGTGGCCACGCAGGCCTATGGTCACCCACTCCTCCCCGTCATGCTGGAAGCGATAGATAGGCGTCGAATACACCTTGTCTGCCTTGGGCTTGCCAGATTCGGAAAGCAGCCGCGCAATCTGCGTGGCTGCATCATTCTTCTCGGTGATAACGAGTTTCAAGCTCTTCACCTATTCCTTGTCGAACTCGTGCTCCTCATAGTCCTCGCGTGTCCACTTGAGGGCTTCCTTGCCATCGCGTGCAGTGATGACCTGGCGGGCGATGGCCAGAGCGATCTCGTAGAGGCCGATGAGCGCTGCGAACATGAGCAGCATCGTGACCGGGCTTGCATCCGGCGTGACGATGCCGGAGAGCGTCATGAGGCCGACGTAGATGTAGCGCCACTGGGCGCGGAACGTCGCGTACGGCACGATGTGCAGGATGGACAGATAGAAGATCACCAGTGGAATCTCGAAGGCGATGCCGAAGCCGATCTCGAGCTTCATGAAGATGTCGAGATAGTCCTCTGCGTTGTAGATAGCCGAGGCGAAGTCATTGGTCTGCTGGATGAGCCAGCCGAAGGCCGCCTTCTCGATCACGAAGTAGCAGAAGATCATGCCGAGGAAGAAGAGGATCACAAGTGCTGCGACGGTCGGGATGACCCACTTGCGCTCCTTCTCCTTCAGTGCCGGGAGGAAGAATGCCATGAGCTCCCAGATGATGATCGGCGTGCAGATGATCGTGCCGAAGAAGAACGCGACCTTGAAGCGGATCGTGAAGCCGCCGAGGACCGTGAGGACCTGGAGCTTCGCGTCGTCGCCGAGGATGTCGCGCAGAGGATCGAGCATGAACTCAATCAAGGTCGGCGTCGCGAAATAGATGATGACGGCCGTGGCAAGCACGGATACGACGATGATGGTGAGACGGCGGCGAAGCTCTCCGAGATGGTCGAAGAGCGGCATGCGCGCTGGTCCGATAGGCATCCCTACTCCTCCTTTCCAGAATCGGCGGCAGATGCAGCAGGCGCTGCCTCTGCAGTTGCGGAAGCAGGAGCCTCATCGGCCTTGGCAGGCTCGGAAGGCGTCTCGGCCTTCTCTGCCTTATGGTCTTTGGGCGTCATGGCATAGAGCGCAGCGAGATCGGGCTCCTTCGGAGCCTCATCCTCGCCTTCAGGCAGATCCTCGTCGGAATCGGCGCCAGCAAAGGACTCGCCGACCTCGTCCTTCTCGTTCTCGTCGAAGGCAGCCTGCTTCTTCTCGTCGGCAGCAGCAGACTCCTTGGCCTTGCGCTCTGCCTCGAGACGAGCCTTGCGCTCGGCAAAGGTCTCGGGCTTCTTTGCAGAAGCAACGGCTTCTGCACCCTCGGCACCTTCGATATCTGCATCCTCGGCCTGGGCAGCCTTTGCCTGCTCGGCACGCTTCTTCGCGGCCGGCTCGTTCATGCCCGAGTTGATCGGGTCGACGATCTCGGACTGCACGACCTTCGTCACGCTGTCCTGAGCATCGCGGAACTGGCGGATCGCACGGCCGACCGTGCGTCCCATGCCCGGCAGCTTGTCAGGCCCGAAGATGAGGAATGCGAAGATCAAGATCAGCGCAAGCTCGGTTTCACTTATGCCAAACACGCGTCATACCTCCATAAACGCCGGATCGAACAAGAGAACAGACCTACTCCGTGACATTGAGCTCGCCGTTCACGCCGAGAAGCGCAAGCACGCGCGAGACATTGCGCTGCGGGCGGACGATCGTGAAGCGCACGTCTGCATCCTTTGCAGCGTGTGCCGCTCCCACAAGCACGCCGATGCCGGTGGAGTCGATATAGGGGACGTTCTCCATTGCGACAGCGACCTCTTTGGCGCCGGAAGCAAGGGCGGCCTCGAGGGCCTGCCTGAGCTCAGGTGCATTCGAGACGTCGACTTCGCCCGTCACGCTGACCTTGGCCACGCCTTCCTGCGTGGATGTTTCTATAGAGAGTGCCATGAGAGATTTCCTTTCTCCTGGATGAATTCCTTAGAGGCCGGTGCCCGACTCGTTCGAGAGCGTGTTCGAGAGGCCCGTCGACGTCGACGAAGACGAAGATGTGGAGCTCGAGCTCGAAGACGACGAGGATTCGGAGGCGGCGATGGACGAGAGCTGCTGCTGCGCGAACGACTTCGAGCCGTACTCGTCATTCGGCTCGACGGCAATCGCCTTGTTGTAGGCGTTCTTCGCGGAGTCCGTGCTGCCTTTCACCTGATAGAGCATGCCGAGATTCGCCCAGGCGGGACCATAGTTCGGATCTTCCTGCGTGAGTGCCTCGAGCGAGGAGATCGCATCGTCCGTGTCGCCTGCATAGTACTGGCAGAGCGCCCGGTCGACCTTCACGGCAGAGGAGTCGTTGAGTGCCAGATACTTGTCATAGGTGGCGACAGCATTGTCGAGCACGTCGTAGGCATGGCTCGTGTCGGCATCTGCCGAGCTCGCCTGCAGGAGCGCGACACCCCACTTCATATAGTCATTGCCCATGTTGAGAAGAGCAGCAAGATTATTGGGGTCGGAATCGAGCTTCTTCTGCTGCGCGTCGACAAGCGCCTGGTAGCGTGAATCGATTGCGTCGGCGGAGCTGTCGTCAGACGAGGAGTCCGAGCTGTCGGAAGATGTATCGGACGTCTGGGAGCTGTCCTGGGAGTCTGCGCTCGAATTTCCCGCTGCCAGATAGGTGAGCGACGGCAGCATCATGGAGAGCGCCATGAGGACGATGAAGACGATGAGGACAATGCGGACCGGCAGGCTCACAGGCTCTCCGGGCTTCCAGTGCGCGCCCTTCGACTTCTTCGCGCTCTTTGCGGCCGGAGCGCTCTTCTGCGACGTCTTCTGCGTGGCAGACGTAGCAGCACCCTTGGCCTTGCGTGCGCTTCCCTGTGTCTTCTTCGGCATTGCGACGAGCTCCTTCTTCATTGCATGGCTCCCAAGCATCATACGACGCTGTCCAAGACAGCCATCATACGTCCGCCATACATACTATGTTTGCTGCCATCCAGCAATTGTTGATGGAACACCCATATTAAAGTAACACCTCCCGCAGGTTGTGCGGGAGGTGCCAAAGAGTGTGAAGATTCTCCGGAGAGCTATGCGCGCGCTTCGCGGGCAAGGCGTGCCGAGACGAGCTTCACGGCAACGACAAAGACATCGAGCGCACGGCCGAGGTCCTCGATCTTCGGGAACGTCGGGGCGATGCGGATGTTCGTGTCATAGGGGTCGTGTCCATACGGCCAGGTGGCACCAGCTGCCGTGAGCTTCACGCCGATCTCTGCGCAGAGCGACACGATCCTTGTGGCCGAGCCCTTGGGGCCATCGAAGGAGACGAAGTAGCCGCCACGCGGATGGGTCCATGTCGCGACGCCGAGGTCGGAGAGGCCCTCCGTGAGCTTCGACTCGACGAGCTCGAAGCGCGGACGGACGATGGCAGCATGCTTCATCATGTGCTCGTGGATGGTCTTCATGTCCTTCAGGAACAGCACGTGGGCATACTGGGAGATCTTCTCCGGCGAGACGCGCATGACGGAGAAGGCCTCGCGGATCTCTGCCATGTCGGCAGGAGATGCTGTCATGAAGGCGATGCCATTCGACGGGAACGTGATCTTGGCCGTGGAGCCGAACTCGTAGACGAGGTCGGTCGTGCCTGCCTCTGCCATGGCCTCGAAGATGTTGAGGAGATGGTCCCCCTCCTCGTAGAAGTCGTGCACGGCATAGGCATTGTCCCAGAAGATGCGGAAGTCGGGTGCCGCCGGATGGAGGTTCGCGAAGGCACGGACAACCTCGTCCGAGTACGTGATGCCGGTCGGGTTCTCGTACTTCGGCACGCACCAGATGCCCTTGACCGTCGGGTCGCCCTCGACGAGGCGGCGCACCATGTCCATGTCGGGGCCGTCTTCCTTCAGGGGAACCGGCACGTTCTCGATTCCGTAGTAAGCCGTGACCTTGAAGTGGCGGTCATATCCCGGAGACGGGCAGAGGAACTTGACCTTGCCCTGCTCGCACCAAGGCTTGTTCCCTGCGATGCCGTGCGTATAGGCGTGGCAGACAACGTCGTGCATGAGGTTCAGGCTCGAAGAGCCGATAACGACGACATTGGCAGGATCGACGCCAAGGTAGTCGGCCGCAAGGCGACGTGCCGACGGCAGGCCATCCGGACCTCCGTAGTTGTTCACCTGGAGCGTGCCATCCATCAGATCGGAATGGGAATTCACGAGGTCGAGCATCGGACGGGAGAGGTCAGTCTGCTCGGGCGACGGCTTGCCACGCGTCATATCGAGCGCAAGCCCCTGCGCCTTGAGATCTTCAACCTCCTGCTCGAGCTCCGCGATGGTGCGGTCGAGCTCTTCGGTCTCCATGCTTTCATATACGTTGCCCATGAGGCCTCCCTCATCGTTGCTGCACAGGGAGTCCTGCACCTCCCTGCACGTGATGCATGCTTTTCAAGTATAGGTGCATTCTGGATGACAGATGCATCCTCCTTGCTATCATGTCACATATGAGAAACCATGCATCTGCCCCGCACAGGGGCCACAGCACACACAAGACGCTCCGCACGAACGAGCGCTCGGATGAATACGGCGAGCTGCAGCACCTGGTAGACGAGCTCTACCAGGGCAACATGAGCGGCTCCGTCTCGAGCATCGATGTGATCACGCGAGGCGAGGTGGACGACCTTGGCCCCGACCTCATGGAGGTCTTGGAGCTCCTGCCTTCGGGCTCCTACAAGCGGGCACGCCTCTGCGACCAGCTGAACTCCATCATCACGGCACATGGCTGGGGCTACACGTACGGCACCGTGGAGTAGGCCTGCATATATATCTCTTGCCATCAGAAGAGAAAGCGAAGGGCGCATCCGGCTGTACCGGTGCGCCCCTTCTGCATGAGCATCTCTATCTATGAGGCTCTCTCGGAGGCCTTGTCGGGCTCCTTCTTCCTTCCCTTCGTGACCGCATCGGCGATGTGGATGAAGGCAAGACCCAGAAGCGCCGATGTCACGGAAGCGGCAAGGATGGCGCACTTGGCCTCGAGCTGCTCCTGTGCATCTGCGAAGGCAAGGCCGGAGATCAGAATCGACATCGTGAAGCCGACGCCGCCCATAAGTCCCATCGTGATGGCCTGCTTCACATCCATGCCGCGGGGAAGCTTCGCGAAGCCGAGCTTCACGAGCACGAGCGTCACGAGGATGATGCCCAAGGGCTTCCCGAGGACCGCACCGAAGTAGGCGCCGCGCGTGACCGAGCCTGCAAGCACGGCTGCCATATCGACACCGACAAGACGCACCTGGGCATTCACGAACGCGAAGACCGGCAGGATGAAGAAGTTCGTGAAGACGGAGAAGTAGCGCTCGACACGGCGCAGGGGCGGCGTCGCATGATGGAGGACGCGCTCTGCGATGTAGGCATGCTCCGTGAAGTCATGCTGGCCAAGGATGTGGGACTCATCGTCGTATACATCATCAAGCGCTGCCGACTCCTGCGAGAGCCAGTCTCCCAGACTCGAGAGGCGGATGTCACTCTTGCCGGGAAGCGTGAAGGCAAGGATGACGCCAGCAAGGGTGGCATGGATGCCGGAGTTGTACATGCAAAACCACAGCACGAGGCCGACAATCAGGTAGGGCTTCACCGAGTAGACCTTTGCATGGTTGAGTGCCATGAGGACCAGCACGACGATAGCGGAAGCTGCGCACCAGGCAATATCGGGCGACTGCCCATAGAAGAGGGCAATCACGACGATTGCGAGGATATCGTCTGCAATAGCAAGCGTCTGGAAGAAGACCTTCGTCGAGACAGCGATGCGATCTCCTGCAAGAGACATGACGCCGAGCGCGAAGGCAATGTCGGTTGCGATCGGCACAGCCCAGCCATGGGGAGCGCCGCCCTGCGCATTGAAGGCAAGATAGATGAGCGCAGGGCAGGCGACGCCGCCAACCGCTGCAAGCATCGGCACGGCAGCCTGACGGGGATTTGCAAGCTCCCCTACCGTCATCTCGTATTTGAGCTCGATGCCGACCTCGAGGAAGAATATTGCCATCAGAAAGTCGTTCACGAAGCCTTCGAGCGAGAGCTCGCCCACGAAGCTGCCGAGACGTATCTCGACCGGCCACCTGAGCGCCGACTCCACCACCTCGTAGGCAGGCGTATTCGCAACGAGCACGGCCAGAAGGGCACAGATGACCATGGCGCCAGCGGCAATCGTGCTGTTCGACGTGATCTCCCGGAATGCGCTCCTGACGCCGAGGCGGCGCAGGACCTGCTCTTCCTCTATGACAGGAGACAGCGCCTCGGGCAGGGACCCATCCTGGGAAAAAGCAGTTGATTCGTTCTGCCGTGTCTGATCCAGCTTCTCTTCGGCCATGTTCGCCTCCATATGCGGTATCCGATACTGATTGTCATATACACATATATACCTTACCGGAACCGCTTGAAGAAAGGGACAGGTGTCGGTGCAGGCTAGCCTGTCCATAAGGTGTACATTTCATAGCAGCTCCATGCGATGCAGCTGCCAGGCAAGCGCGTCCCAGGAACGGGTAGGAACCAAGCAATAACCTGCAATCATCGGAGGCATCCGTGAACGACCAGCGTATTGCGGTCCTGTGCGACAGTGGAACCGATACTCCCGAAGCATTCGTGCATGCACACGACGTGAGGGTCGTGCCGCTGCGCATCAACTATTCCGATGGCACAAGCTACCAGAGCGGTGTCGATATCACGGCGGACGAGGTGATCGAGCGCTTCAAAGACGAGATACCGACGACGTCGCTTCCGACACCCGAGGCAATACGCCAGGCGCTCGAGCAGGCGAAGGCGGACGGCTACGAGAAGGCTGTGATCGTGACGATCTCCTCGGGCCTTTCTGCAACCTTCCAGACGGCCGAGCTCGTAGCCCATATGATGGACGATTTCCCGATCGTCTGCATCGACACGAAGAACATCGGCCTTGCTGCCGGCATGGTCGTGCAGCGTGCGGTCGAGCTCATCGAGTCAGGCGTGCCCTTCGAAGAGCTCGAAGCGCGCCTCACGAAAGCCGCCGAGAACACCCGTGTCTTCTTCAGCTGCAAGACGCTCGAGTATCTGCGCAAGGGCGGCCGCATCAACGAGGCGACCTACCGTCTTGGCTCGATGCTCAACATCAAGCCTGTCATCAGCTGCGACAAGCAGGGCTACTACTTCGCGGTCAAGAAGGCCCGCGGCTGGGAGAAGGCTCTTGCGACAGAGGTGAAGCTTGCCCGCGAATGGTCCGTCTTCTTCGAGAAGGTCCGTCTCGGCATCTGCTGCACGAATGCCCTCGATGTCTTCGACGAAATGGAGGAGAAGCTCAGAGCAGCTGTCCCCAACGCGCTTCCTGACATCCAGCGCACGCTCATCTCCCCCGACCTTCTGATCCACACCGGACCTGAGCTTGTCGGCGTCTCCGTGATACCGGCAACGGAGGAGGACCCTGCCCGGTAGCACAGGATGCACAGAGCTCCATATGTGAGACAATGGACAGGACATGGCAGGAAGTGCAAGCGAGGAAGGCATTCATGGAAGACTATCAGCGCGAATTCATCGACTTTATGGTAGACAGCCACGTGCTCAAGTTCGGCAGCTTCACCCTGAAGAGCGGGCGCCAATCCCCCTTCTTCATGAATGCCGGTGCCTATGTGACAGGCGCCCAGCTCCATGAGCTGGGACGCTTCTATGCGAAGGCCATCCACGACAACTTCGGCCTCGACTTCGATGTCGTGTTCGGTCCCGCCTACAAGGGCATTCCTCTGGCCGTCGTCACCGCCATCGCCTTGGACGAGCTGTATGGCAAGGAGGTCGCCTACTGCGCTGACCGCAAGGAGGCCAAGGACCATGGTGCCGACAAGGGCAACTTCCTCGGAGCATCCCTGAAGGACGGCGACCGTGTCGTGATCGTCGAGGATGTCACGACCTCCGGCAAGTCCATCGACGAGACCTACCCGAAGCTCAAGGCTGCTGCCGATGTGGATGTGAAGGGCCTCATCGTCTCCCTGAACCGCATGGAGGTCGGCAAGGGCGGCGTCAAGAGCGCCCAGGACGAGATCCAGGAACGCTATGGCTTCCCTGTCGCCAGCATCGTGAGCATGAAAGATGTCCGCGAGGCGCTGACCGGCACCCTCATCACGCCCGAGCTCGACAAGGCGCTCGATGCCTACTATGCACAGTACGGCGCCAAGGAATAGCAGAAGAGCTTCCCTTCTCCTTGCGCCCACAGCGAAGGCGCCCCAGGAACGCATCTCCTGGGGCGCCTCCTCATATGTATCTCCAGTGCGGCACGGGCACTGCCTAGCAGCCGCAGCCTTCCGACTCCGTGAGCTCTGAGCGCACGACGGATCGCAGATGCTCCTCCGCTTCGCGCATGGCCTGCTCATCGCCTGACTTCCTCGCTGCGCGGTAGGCATTCATCGCACAGAAGAAATCCGTCTGGGTCGGGTCTTCGTCTGCGTCCTTCTTCCCTTCGGGCTCCTTCATGCTCCCAAAGGTGTGGACAGACGATTCAGACGCTTCGTCCTTCTGGCTGCTCCCAAGCGCCTCTTCGAGCGCCTCGGACATCTTGTAGCCCGACTTTGCCAGATCGTCTGCCAGGGTATGGCTCTCGTTTTCGCTCACGCAAGTCCCTCCAGCTTGTCTACCTCGTTCAGAAGCTGCGTACTCCTGTCATGGAACATGAGGCCGCGGCTGTGCTCCACGAACTTCTTCGAGCCGTGCTCCGCCACGAAGTGCATGAAGTCTGGATCCACCGCCAGGCGTGTCATGAATATCAGCATCTCCTGGGAGTCGCCGTAGGCATCGTTCACGAAGTCGATTGCACAGTCGATCTTCGAGACGAACTCCTTCGAGCCAGCGCCGAGGTCGCGCACCATCGCGTTGAAGCTCTCCTTGGCCGCATTGTAGGCATCCTCCTGGCTGAGAGAGCCTCCTGCCTGTGCGACGGCGCGGGCGACTGCCTTCCTGATGGCCTCGAGAATCTCCCCTTTCTTCGCCTCTGCCATCTGGCGGGCACCCGAGGCAAAGCCGGATGCGACAAGGCGCCTGAGCTCGAGCTGGCACTCGTTCTCCTGTGCTGTGAGCGATGCCAGGAGCGACACGCCGGAATCGGCCTCCTTGAGCTTTGCCAGAATCTGGCGCACCTCGAGGAGCGCCTTCTTCCTTGCAGCCAGGCGGTGCACATCGCCCAGGAGCACATCGAGCAGCAGGTTCACGAGGGCGACTCGCTCGTCGAACGGTGCCTCCTTTGCACGGTCTTTCAGCTCCTCGCCAGCAGCGCCCGAAAGGATCGCGGAGACCTGGTAATCGTCCTGGTACTTCTCGAAGAGCTCGAGATAGAGGCTGAAGTCCTCTGCGATCTCCTGGTCCTGGAGATACTGGGCAATCAGGTTGAGGTCGACAGAAAGTCCCTCATGCTCGTAGGCCAGGATCATGCGGGAGAGGTCTTCCCAGCCACGGGCCGTCACGATGCTTGTGCTCTCCACGCCCGCATGGACATGGTAGAAGTTCTGCGGCTTGTTTGTGAGGTACGTGAGGATGGCAGGATGCACGCCGTGCGTTGTCGCATAGTCCATCCAGACATCGAGGTCGGGCTCGATGTCGATCCTTTTCATGCGGTCGAGCATGGCGGCATCGAACTCGCGGGCGCTCCTGTTGTACTCAGGCGGATTGCCGGCCGTCACGATGACCCAGCCGACAGGCAGCTTGTGCTGGCCGAACGTCTTGTACTGCAGGAACTGGAGCATGGCGGGAGCGAGCGTCTCGCTCACGCAGTTGACCTCGTCGAGGAAGATGATGCCCTCAGGAATGCCTGTGCGCTCGATTGCGTCATAGGTGGCTGCAATGATCTCGGACATCGTGTAGCGCGAGACTTTGTACCCCTTCCCGCCATACGTCGCATCGGCGATATAGGGAAGTCCCAGTGCCGACTGCCTCGTGTGGTGCGTCATCGAGTACGAGACGAAGTTGACGCCGAGCTCCTCTGCGACCTCCGAGACGATAGCGGTCTTGCCGATGCCCGGAGGGCCCATCATGATGAGAGGGCGCTGCATCTGGGGCGGGATCAGATAGAGCCCGTTCTCGTCCTTTGCGAGATACGCACGCACGGCGCCCTTGATCTGCTCTGTCGCTGTCTTGATGTTCATGCTTCCCTATCCTCGCTTCTCGGCCTTCTGGGCACGGTAGCTTTCCGATTCGTCAGATTCACGTTCGAGCTCCTCTGGCGGCAGCACAAGCTGTATGGCCCAGGGCGGAACGCTTTCCTTGCGGTAGCTCTCATCGTAGAAGATGAAGGCACATTTATAAGGAGGCTTCCTCTTCGGATACGTGCCGAAGCCATCCGTGAAATAGACCATCCCGTCGAGGTGGCGGAACTCGCCTTCGCGGATGAGCCTGTCGATGTAGTCGAAGGCAGGGCGGAAGTCGGTGCCGCCGAAGCCCTTGACCGTGACATGGTCTGACCATTTCGCAAGATCTTCGGGTGTCGAGATCTTCGTATCGGACTCGACGCCGGCATCCGCCTCGATGATGTGGATGTTCGTGCGCTCCGTGAAGGTCGAGTCGGCATGCAGCACATCGAAGGCCGTGTCCACGAAGCGCTGGATCGTGTCCCCTGCGACAGAGCCCGACGTGTCGAGCACGATCGCAAACTCCCGAATCCTCTTCTCGTCGCGATATTCGAGCGGCTCGATCAGAGGGACGTTGCCGTAGAGCGCAAGCCCATACGTATAGAAGACATAGTCGAACTCGTCGTCCGATGTATGCAGGGATTCCTGCATCACGGCAAACTTGCGCAGGAACTCGCGGAAGTCCTGGGGACGGTGCGTCCTGATCTCGAGCTCGTTCGTGAGGTCGCCGAGCTGCTCTCCGCGCTCGCGCGAGAGCGTATGGAGGTCCACATTGATGGACTTTGCGACCTGCTGCCACTTGTCTCGCTCATGCTCGCGCTCACGCTCGCCGAGGCCGCCTGCTTGGCGCACAAGCGCCTCGTTCTCCGCTTCGCCGCCATTCCCTGAAGCCTGCTGTGACTGCTGCCGGGTCTTCCGTGCGCTGCCTTCGCGCTCCTCTCCCGAACCCTGGTTGGGGGCATGGCGCTCCTCGTACTCTGTCGGTGCATGGGAGGAGGAGCCTTCCTTCTGCTGTCCCCCGTTTTCAGGAGATGAGGCAGGGGCTGCATACCAGAGGTCATGGTTGTCCACATGGAAGATGGATCCCCAGGCACTCATGAGGTCGTGGTAGTAGCCCCGGCGCAGCGCCCTATAGAGCCTGTCTGTGGAAAGTGGCCCATGGAGGTCCTTCTTCAGGTGCTCGAGCACGACCGAGATGGCCTCGCCCCTGTCCCCTTCACGGGCACCGCAGATCTCGGCGGCCAGGCTCTCGGCGATGATGTCAGAGGCAAGGTCCCAGGGGAAGCGCTCCACGCGGTCATCGACGAAAGGATGCATCAGGATGCAGTGCATGAGGACATGCACGATATCGTGAATCGGAGGCTTCCTTGTCTTCGCGAACGTCGCAAGCACGCGTGTCGGCTCGATGTAGAGCGTCTGGCCATCCGTCGCGAACGGCTCGATCATGAGGGCAGGCGAGATATCGCTCTTGAGCTGGCCTATGGCAGGAGCAAGGAAATGGCTGTCGCTCACGACGAGGCCTTCAGCCAGGTCGACGACCTTGCGCGCAAGCTCGTAGCGCTCGTGTGTCTTCTGTTCCGCCTCTTCGAAGGCTGCCTTCTCTTCCGGGGTGAGCCCCTCCATCGCATCTGCCATGGCAGCCTACAGGAGAAGATCCGAAAGGTCGCCGAGATCGCCCTCGTCGTCCTGAGGCGCCTCTTTCTGCTCGGGCTCCTCTTCGGCCTTTGCATCCTCGACAGACTTGGCCGTATCGGAAAGGTCCTGCCGAAGCGTCAGAAGCCAGGCTGCAATCTCTGCATGCCCCGCCTCGGATGCTGCATCGATGGCGCGGTCGAGGTTTGCGGGCGTATAGGTATTCTGCCAGCCAAGGAGATCTTCGAGCTGGTCGAAGCAGGCGCCTCCTGCAAGCACAGAGAGGAGCACCCCATTCTGGTACTCCGTCCCCGGTGTGAGGTGTGCTACCATGCGGCGCACGAGCCCGACATTCTTCTTGAGCCAGCTCTGCGAGCACAGCCTGTCATAGAAGACTTCCGGCGCCTTTTCGCAGATCCAGACAATCAGGCGCTCATCCTGGTTCGGGACGACCATGCGGCCCAGGAGCTCCGGTATGCGCTCCGTGCCGCCAAGATGCTGGCGCCAGAGCTCGAGCAGGGCATCTGCCAGCTCGAGGCAGGACTCTGCCGTGCCCGGCACATAGGAGGCCGGATAGGCATAGGCACGCGAGGCGCAGGCAAGCGCCGCGCGGAAGATATCGTCGAAGACGACGGGAATGAAGCTCTGGTCGTTTGCAAGCTTCGCCACAAGCTCGCAGGAACGTCTCACATCAGTGCCGCGCGAGTAGTCTGCGCCGACCAGCTCCTCGGATGGCCCGAAGGTACGGAAGATCTCAGAGGTGACCGAGCGTCCCTGCGGATCTTCGAAGAGCTTGGGAGAGGACCCCGTCATGTCGCCACGCGTCAGGTCGTGAATCAGGAGCGAGCGCTCAGGAAGGCTCTCGGGAATCTCTGGATCTTCGAGCAGGTTCACGCGGCGTGCCTTGAGGTCATAGGCGATGTCCTCACGGTCGCAGCGAAGGGCCAGGGCAAGTGCCCAGCCGCAGTACGGGATGGGACCGAGATCTGCGATGATTGCATCGACAACCTCCCGCGACGCCCAGACGCAGGCACGCTCGAGAAAGTCGACAAGCTCCTTCGGCGTGGCATAGCTGCGCAGCGG
This sequence comes from Olsenella sp. AGMB03486, assembly GCF_040884255.1. NCBI lineage: Bacteria > Bacillati > Actinomycetota > Coriobacteriia > Coriobacteriales > Atopobiaceae > Olsenella > Olsenella sp. AGMB03486. The sequence goes on along the minus strand of NZ_JBEVTM010000010.1, from coordinate 34,564 downwards.
CACGAGCTCCTTGATGGCAGAGAGAGCCTCCTCATCCGTGCCCGACACCAATGCCATGCGAAGCTCTGCTGCAAGGCGCTTGTAGTGCCTCTTCTCCACGGAGAGTTCCATATCCAACCCCATTTCAAGCCGCTTGGTGCGGCAGACGCTGCCTTCTGTAGAATGGTAGCCAATCCCAAAGTCCTTGGATAGTGATACCCGCTCATGGGCATCCTCATGAGGAAGAGTCGGATGAGTGGCGAAGAAAGGAAGCATGGACACATGGCAGAAGCGAGCGAAAGCACAGGAGCAGCTGTCGTCGTGACCGAGCGCGTGCGCTCGAATCTCATGTGGGCGCTAGGTGTCGCTGCCTCAGGCGCCGTCACGATCTGGCTTCTTCTCTTCCCGCTGTTCTCGAGCTCGGTCTGGCTTGTCTGGATCCGCTGGATCGGCATCCCGCTTGTCTGCGCCTTCGAGGTCATGGCGCTCATCCAGGTCCTCAACTACTTCAACAGAAGGCTCGAAGTCAGAGATGAGGGTGTGTCCTATACGAACTGCCTCAAGCGCACAAGATCCTACAGCTGGGACGAGATCGTGGCCTATGATATACGCGAGAAGTCCCATGCGCTCGAGCTCGTCCTTGGAGGGCACCCCAGGACCTTCCACGAGTCGAGCACGAACTTCGACGCCTTCGTCGATTCCGTGATGGACCACACCGAGCTCATTGCCCTGTCAGACCGTTAGGAGAAGCACATGCAGATACGCCGCGCCACCGAAGAGGATATCGAAGGAATCATGGAGCTCCTGATCCAGGTCTGCAATGTCCATGCAGAAGGACGTCCCGACCTCTTCATCCCGGATACGAGGAAGTATGCGGAAGATGAGCTCAAGGCACTTATCAAGGACCCTGCACATCCCATCTTCGTCGCGGTGGACGAAAACAGGCAGGAAGGCACCCATGAGCTTCTGGGCCATGCCTTCTGCGAGCTCCAGGATCTGACCAGCGCCCCCAACATGCGCCAGGACCGCGAGCTCTACCTCGACGACCTCTGCGTGAACGAGCGCTGCCGCGGCCAGCATGTTGGAGAGCATCTCTGGGAGGCAGTCTGTGCCTACGCGAAAGAGCAGGGCTGCTACCGCGTGACGCTCCATGTCTGGTCCTGCAACCCGAAGGCAGAAGGCTTCTACGAGCACCTGGGCCTCAAGCCCTACCTCATCGGTATGGAGCACATCCTCTAGCTTCAGGCGCCAAGCTTCAGTTCCTGCGAGCATCCTCTTCGAGCATGAACTCGGGGAGGGTGTTTCTCTCTGCAGCCTGCGCGATATCCTCGAGCGCCACAGCTACCCCGTCATCTGCGCAGGCACCGATATGGTAGCGGGCAAGCGCTGCCACTTCCTTCGTCGCATTCGCGACGGCGACAGAGTTCGTGACCTCGCGGAAGACAGGCACATCGTTTGCGGCGTCGCCGAAGACGACGACTTCCTCGTCGGAAAGTCCAAGCTTGTCCATCAGGACATGGAGGCCCGATGCCTTGCTCACGCCGTGGGGCACGATATCGTACCAGTTGGGCGTCGGCGAGACGATATCGAACTCGGGAAAGGCGGGGCTGAGCTTCGTATCGATGAAGCGGCAGGCAGGGCGTCCCGATGTGGCGGCAAGCGTCGCTGCGATGAGCGGCACCTCCGGCACCTGCTCAGCCATCTGCGGCGTGAACTTGAAGCGCTCCTGGTATACCGGCACCTGCTCGGGGTCTGCCGCAATGACCCAGACCGGATTCGTCATATCGGTATCTGCCGGATAGGCCACGAGGAATACATCCGGCACGCTCTTGAGCATCTCGGCCATGCGCTCGAGCGGATCATGTTCGATCAGGGACAGCGAGACGATCTCGCCGTCGATCATGACCTTCTTGCCGCTCGACATGACCCCTGTCTGGAAGGCAGAGGCATCGCCCTGGAAAAAGCGCAGCAGCTCATGATAGTCGCGTCCCGTGGAAGGGCCGAACTCGACGCCTGCCGCCCGTGCATCCGCAATCGCCTCGAGCGTGCGCTTCGAGACATGCGGGTTCCCGAAGGGAATGAGGGTGTTGTCCATATCGGAGAGGGCAAGGCGTATCACGGATGTCTCCTTCGGAAAGCTTCTTATGGTCTTGTTCTTCCTGCATTGTAGCGAGGCCACAGGCCCCGTTTCACGCAGGGCCTGGCAAGCATTCTGTAAACTCACAGCGCATCCACCAGGACAGCCTCAGGATCGGCCTGTATGCTGGTCGAAACAGGACAGAAGGGATGAGGCATGAGGACGGAGCTCGGAATCGGCACGCGCAGCCAGACCATAGAGATAGATGATGCAGAGCTCATCGAGGTGATGCATGCCAATGCGGTCGAGGCAGAAAAGCCCGGCGAAGGGCTTGTGAGAGACGCCCTTTCCTCCCCTGTCGGCACAGCTCGCCTCAAGGACATCGTCCATCCAGGACAGAAGGTCTGCCTCATCGCAAGCGACTGCACCCGCCCCTGCCCCACGCCCGAGCTCCTCACTCCCGTCATGCAGGAGCTCCACGAGGCAGGCATCCCCGACAAGGATGTCTTTGTCGCAATAGCGCTTGGCTCCCACAGGCCCCAGACCGAGGAAGAGCTTGCCCACATCATGGGTCCCTGGAAGGGAAAGCTCGCTGTCGTGAACGGCAGCACGTCCTTCAGGCACTTCGGCACGACCAAGGCGGGCACCCCGGTCGACATTATCGAAGAGGTCGCAGACGCCGATGTGAGGGTCGGCCTCGGCAATGTGGAGTACCACTACTTTGCCGGCTACTCGGGCGGCGCCAAGGCCATCATGCCGGGCTGCTCCACCTTCGAAGCCATCCAGGCAAACCATTCCTTGATGCTTAGCCCAGAAGCCCACGCTGGCAACATGGAGAGCCCCGTAAGGCTCGATCTCGAGGAAGCCTGCCGCATGGTCGGCCTCGATTTCATCGTGAATGTCGTCCTCGACGAGGACAGGCACATCGTCTATGCCGCAGCAGGAGACTTCGTGGCTGCCCAGCGCGATGCCTGCCACCATCTCGACGATCTCTACGGGTGCGAACTCCACGAGGAGGCAGACATCGTGGTCGTCTCCCAGGGAGGGTCTCCGAAGGATCTCAATCTCTACCAGCTCCAGAAGGCGCTCGACAACGCGAAGCACCCGGTGCGCGACGGCGGGACGATCGTGCTCGTGGGTTCCTGTCAGGAAGGCTTCGGCCAGCCGACCTTCGAGCAGTGGATGCGTGAAGCAGCGACTCCTCATGAGGTGGTGGAGCGCCTCAAGAATACGTTCGTGCTCGGTGGCCACAAGGCAGCAGCCGTGGCCCAGATAGAGGAGCGCTGCAACATCTATCTTGTCTCCGACATGCCGGATGCCGAGGTCAGAGCTGCGTTCATGACACCATTTGCAACAGCACAGGAGGCGCTCGATGCAGCGCGTGCAAAGACGCTCCGTGAGCTTGGACGCGCACCCCGCATCCTCGTTATGCCTCACGGAGGCTCGACCCTCCCGCTCATGCGCCTCTAGCCACACCATTCAAGGCAACGAATGCGGCCGCTCTGGATTCTCAGTCCGGAGCGGCTTTTCATGCGGCTGCTCTTTCTTGCCACCTCTCCTATTCATATGCCTACTTTGCGTAGGCTTTGCAGCATATTTATGCGTTTGCCTACTCTGCGTAGGCTTTTGTTCTGGCGTTCGCTCATCATTTCTGGTCTTCTGTGATTGAAATTCCAGATTCGGTACAGGAGCGGACATGGCAGAAGGCGGGGCACAGGAAGACAAGAAGGAGCCGATCGCCCCGGCGAAGCAACCGAACAATCTGCGTGAAATCAGGAAAGCTCGCAACCTCTCCACGACGCAGCTCGGGGACTATATCGGTGTCACCAAAGGAGAAGTGGAGCACTGGGAAGCCGGCCGCCGTGATATGAATGCAAGCCAGCTCGTGAAAGCTGCCGAGCTGCTGGGCTGCACACCGAACGATATCCTTGGATACAGCAAAGAGGGGGATCTCCCGGGCATTCTGAGGGTCGTGAAACCTGAGGCCGAAGAAATCATCGACCTCTATCTCGACAACGACCTTGTCGTGCAGGCGGATGTGAAGAACATCCTTCTCCGCCATGCCAAGCACCCGCAGAAGTTCGAGAAGCGCCACAAGGACTAGGCTGTCCCCCACCGGCAGACTCCAGACCCCTTAGAATGGAAGGGCTGAACAAATCTATTCCATCCAAGGAGCTGCAACACCCCTGATGTCTGACATGAATATTCCGGTCGAAGAGGCCGATGAAGGACCGAACGGACCTGGCTCTCTCGGCAGGCTCGGACCTGACTGGTCGCAAGAAGACCCCCATATCCCGACCGATGAATCCCTCGAGACCTTCCTTTCCTGGGTCGAATCCCGTGGCATGGAGCTCTGGCCTCACCAGGAAGAGGCCCTGCTCGATATTGCCGCAGGCGACCATGTGATCCTGGGCACGCCCACAGGCTCCGGCAAGTCCATGGTGGCACTCGGCATGTGCTTCATGGCATTATGCGCTGGAGAGCGGAGCTACTACACCGCCCCTATCAAGGCGCTTGTCTCTGAGAAGTTCTTCCAGATGGTCGATATCTTCGGGAAGGACAATGTCGGCATGATCACGGGCGATACCGTGATCAATCCCGAGGCGCCGATCATCTGCTGCACGGCAGAGATCCTCGCACAGGATGCCCTGCGCTTCGGCGAGGACGCCGATATCGGCTATGCCGCGATGGACGAGTTCCACTTCTATGCCGACCGCGACCGTGGCTGGGCCTGGCAGGTGCCGCTCTTGACCCTGCCCCATGTCCACTTCCTCCTCATGAGCGCGACGCTCGGCGATGTGACGGCAATCCACGACAAGATCGAGGACCTGACCGGACGCACCGTCGACGTTATAGCCAATGCCCCGCGTCCCGTGCCTCTCCACTACCAGTTCGTGGACACAGCACTCGAAGCCACCGTCGAGCTTGCCCTCAAGAGCGGCGATGCGCCGCTCTATATCGTGCACTTCGCCCAGGATGCTGCCTTCAAGAGCGCCCAGGCACTTGCGAGCTACGGCGTCAGCACGAAGGAGCAGAGGGATGCCGTGAAGGATGCTATCAAGGGCACCCGCTTCACGACGAACTTCGGCAAGGCGCTGAAGCGGCTTCTGCTCTGTGGCGTCGGCGTCCACCATGCCGGCATGCTCCCGAGATACCGTCTCCTTGTGGAGAAGCTTGCGCAGCAGGGCCTTCTTCCTGTCATCTGCGGCACCGACACCCTCGGTGTCGGCATCAATGTCCCGATCCATACCGTGCTTCTGACACAGCTCACGAAGTTCGATGGACGCCGCATGCGCCGGCTCAATGCCCGCGAGTTCCACCAGATTGCAGGCCGTGCCGGACGTTCCGGCTTCGATACGGAAGGCGTCGTCCTCGCCGAGGCGACCGAATACGACATCGAGAAGGCACGCGCGCTCCTCAAGGCTGGAGGCGACCCGAAGAAGGCCCGCAAGATCAAGACGAAGACACCTCCTGAAGGCTTTGTCGGCTGGAACGAGCAGACGTTCAAGCGTCTCATCGACGCAGAGCCCGAGACGCTCGTGCCGCATCTCAGGATCACGAACTCCATGGTGCTCGCAGAGATAGAGCAGGGCGGAGATGCCCTTGCGCGCATGCACAAGCTCGTCGAGGATTCTGCCCAGACAGCAGAGCAGAAGGAGAAGCTCTCGGAGCGTACCGACGAGATCTTCGCAACGCTGCTCGATGCCGGTGTCATCACCTGCACCACAGAAGACGGCCATGATTCCTACTCGACGCTTGTCGACCTGCCGGACGACTTTGCACTCGACCAGCCGCTCTCGCCGTTCCTGCTCGCAGCGCTCGAGCTCCTGGATCCCGAATCTCCCACCTACGATATGGACCTCATCTCGATGGTCGAGGCGACGCTCGAAGACCCGCACCAGATTCTCCGTGCCCAGGAGCGCGAAGCAAGGGCACACGCCATCGCCGAGATGAAGGCCGACGGCATCGAGTACGAAGAGCGCATGGAGCGCGTCCAGGAAGTGACCTACCCGAAGCCTCTCGAAGACCTCCTCTCCCAGGCCTTTGCCGAGTACTGCAAGAAGGTCCCCTGGGCTGCCGACTACGAGCTCTCGCCGAAGAGCGTCCTGCGCGACATGATCGAATCTGCCTCCGACTTCAAGAGCTACATCCAGCGCTACAACATCGCCCGCTCCGAAGGCACGCTCTTGCGCTACCTCTCCGAGGCCTACCGTGCGCTTGACCGCACCGTGCCGCTCGACAAGCGCGACGACTATCTCAAGGACATCATCAGCTGGCTTGGTCTCATGGTCCGCTCCATCGACTCCTCCCTCTTCGACGAATGGGAGGCATCAGGAGCACTTCCCGAAGAGGAGGCTCCCGAGGCCCCGGACGAGATTGTCCACGACCGGCGCGGCCTCACGCTGCTCGTGCGCAATGCGCTCTGGCAGCGGGTGCGCCTGGCCCAGGCAGGAGACGCCGAAGCGCTGGGAGCGCTCGATGCCGACTACGGCTATCGCGAGGTCGTATGGCGACGCATCCTCGAAAGCTACCACGAGCAGCACGAGGACATCCTCCTCGATGCAGATGCCCACTCCTCGAAGTTCTTCGAGCTCTCAGAGGACAGGGAGAAGTCCGACCACATCTGGCAGGTCCATCAGATATTCAGCGACACCGAAGGCGACCACGACTTCGGCATCCTCGCCGATGTAGACCTCGACCTCACGCAGGAGGAAGGAGAGGTCCGCTTCAGGGCCTACAAGGTCGGCTTCATCGAGGACCTGCTCCAGGAAGGATAGGCCCTCATCGGCACGCATGCCCAAAGACAGCAGAAGAGCCGCTGCCCCTTCTGGGACAGCGGCTCTTCCATGCGTACGTTCTGGTAGGAAACTGCTGGCCTTAGGCCTCTTCCTCCCGGTAGATGGCCGAGGTGAGTCCGAAGGCAACGCCGAAGGCGACAGCGAACATGATGATGTACTGGACAGGCTGCGTGATGCAGAGCAGGATGCCGAAGATGCCCGTGACGCCCGTGCCGGATGCGGCGAGGTGGAAGATGAAGCAGCAGAGAGCGCCGCATGCAGAACCGATCATGCCGCAGACGAACGGCTTCATCTTCGGGAGGTTGACGCCGAAGATGGCAGGCTCGGTGATGCCGAGGAGGCAGGAGATGCCGGAAGGAACGGCGAGGGACTTCGTCTTCTCGGACTTCGTGCGCAGGGCGACAGCCAGGCAGGCACCGCCCTGGGAGATGTTGGCAGCGCTTGCGATCGGCAGCCAGTAGGTGACGCCGTACTGGGCGAGCATGGAGACATCGATTGCGGTGTACATCTGGTGCAGGCCGGTGACGACAGACGGGGAGTAGATAAGGCCGATAACGATATAGCCGATGCCCAGAGGCACGGAGAGCAGCCACATGAGCAGGCCGAGGATTGCATTCTCGAGCCAGACGAAGATCGGGCCGATGAAGAGGATCGTGATGTAGGCAGCAAGGGAGACAGAGACGAGCGGCGTCACGAACAGGTCGAACATCTCGGGGACGGCCTTGTGGAGACGCTTCTCGAAGAAGCAGAGGATCCAGACGCCGACGAGGATGGGGATGACATGGCCCTGATAGCCGACCCAGTCGATCGAGTAGACGCCGGGGATGACATCGAGGGTGATCATCGTGCCGTTCGCGATTGCCGTGGAGGCGCTATAGGCATTGATGAAGTCGGAGCTGATGAGCAGGGCGCCGAGCGATGCTCCGAGGTAGGGGTTGCCGCCGAAGACCGTGGCCGCAGAGAAGCCGAGGAGGATCTGGAGGTTGCCGAGTGCGCAGGCGTTGATCAGCGATGCGATGCGCCACCAGACGGAGGTGGTGTCGAGCGCGAAGAAGCCGGCGCCGCCGTCTGCGACAGGCGTACCCATGTACTGGATGGCAGACATCACGCCCATGAGCATGCCGGATGCGACGATGGCCGGGATGATCGGCACGAAGACGTCGGAGAGGACCTTGATGGCACGCTGGAAGGCGTTGCCCTGCTTGGCTGCCGCTTCCTTCGCCTCTGCCTTCGAAGCGGCGCTCACGCCGGACTGCTTGATGAACTCGTCGTAGACCTTGTCGACCGTGCCCGTGCCATAGATGATCTGGAGCTGGCCGGATGCCTCGAAGTTGCCCTTGGCACCGACGGCATTCTCGAGCTTGTCCTTGTCGATCTTGTCATTGTCGGCGATGACCAGACGCAGACGCGTTGCACAGTGGGCGGCAGACACGATGTTGTCTTTGCCGCCGACGGCCTCGAGGGCCTCCTTGGCAGCTTGTGCGTAATCAAGAGCCATGCGTGCTTCCCTTCTCTTCTTCCCTATCCCCAATTGATTGAGTACGTTTGTGAAATCGTTCTCACACAGATATGAAACCGCACAAACAGAAAAAACACCAGAGCTTCTTGAATGACGGGGGCAAACGGTAGCTTTTCTTCGGCAGACGGCATCTTGAGCGGAAAACCGGTCGTGAGGAGCCCTGATCTGTCCTATGAATCCTGAGAACGTTAACCCTAGGAGCGGGTGGAATTGCGGATCTGGATGTCGTAGCCCATGCGAATCTCGCGCGAGACTTCGGGGGCTCCCTGCATGGCCTGGAGCAGGATGCGGGCGGCTTCCCTGCCAGCCGTCTTGTAGTGATGATGGATCGTCGTGAGCGTCGGCGTGACGACGCGTGACAGGTCCCCATCGCCCACGCCTGTGATCTGCACATCTTCCGGCACGCGCTTCCCGTACTCCTTTGCGCACGTCATTGCGCCATATGCGATGTTGTCAGAGGCACAGACGAGCGTGTCGCACTCAGGGTAGGCATCGAAGATCTCCTCCGCGCACAGATAGCCCGAATCGAGCGTGAAGGCGCTCACGGTCTGCGCTTGGGGCGGCACCTCGACCCCGGCATCCCGGCAGGCATCGAGAAAGCCTCTGTGACGGCCCTTGCCTGCGGATTCGTCCTCTTCGAGAACGCCGATATAGGCTGGATGCTCTCCATGCTTCAGGACCTTCCTGACGAGCCAGTACATGGAGCGGTAGTCGTCGTTGTAGACAGACGTGTGCCCCTCGAGGTCCTGCCCGAGCACGACAAGCGGGCACTTCAAGGCCGCTATCGCATCGAGATGGGCCTGGTCGAAGACGGTAGCAATGAAGATGAGGCCGTCGACCTGGTTCCTGTTCGCGAAGAGCTGAAGATATGACACCTCGGCGTCCTTGTTGTTGTTCGTGTCTGCCAGAAGCATCTGGTAGGGCGTATCGGCAAAGGAGAGGGAAATGCCTGCCAGCATCCGGCCGACGGCATACGAGTTCACCTTCGGCAGTATCACGCCGACGAGGTTCGTCTTGCCGGTACGCAGCGTCTGCGCCTGCTGGGAAGGGACGTATCCCGTCTGCTCGACGACCTTCGCAATCGTTCGGCGCTTCTCTTCCGAGACATAGCCATTGTTGAAGTAGCGCGACACCGTGGCGCGGGAAACCCCCGCCATCTTCGCGATCGTGTTGATATCCACATGTCCTCCCGCACCGTTCCGAGCGTCCATTCTATGTCCTGAAGGCACCTGCGCCGGAACAATCCGCTTGCAAGATACGTACCACATTTTCATAGAAATATGAGAACGATTTCACTATAGTGTGGGTGAACGGTCATGAGCATTGGTCCGACGCAAGGAGAGTGTCCGCATGTCTACTGCACTTGAACGCGATCTCGACAGGCTGCGCCAGGAGAAGGAGCAGGGCGCCACGCACGGCGAATGGGGCGAGCTCTTCCACTTGATGCCTCCCGTGGGCTGGCTGAACGACCCCAACGGCCTCTGCCAGTATCAGGGCCGCTACCGTGCCTATTTCCAGTACGCACCCTTCGATGTGAACGGCGGCGTCAAGTGCTGGGGCTACCAGACAAGCACCGACCTGCTCCAGTGGCACTATGAAGGCTGCCCTCTCTACCCCGACCAGCCATCCGATGTCTCGGGCGTCTATTCGGGAAGCGCGCTTGTCCAGCCTGACGGCATCCATATCTTCTATACCGGCAACGTGAAGCTCGAAGACCGGGATGGCTACGACTACATCCGCACGGGCCGCGAGGCGAACACGATCCACACCGTCACGACAGATGGCCTCCATTTCGGGCCGAAGCATGTCGTGATGAGAAACTCTGACTACCCCGAAGACGACACCTGCCATGTGCGCGACCCCAAAGTCTGGCAGGACGATTCAGGCTTCTGGATGGTGCAGGGCGCAAGGCGCTCCGACGATGTCGGAGAGATCCTCCTCTTCCACGCAGACGACCTCGAACGCTGGACGCTTGAGGCGCGCCTCACGACGCCTGAACCCTTCGGCTTCATGTGGGAGTGCCCCGACTACTTCGATCTCACAGACAAGGCCGGCGAGACCCACCATATCCTCTCGACCTCGCCGCAGGGCCTTTCCGGCGGTGCCTGGGACAGGCGCAATGTCTACCAGTCCGGCTTCTTCGAGCTCTCCGCCCCCATCCAGGAAGATCCCTCGTTCTCGGGCTTCACGCTCTGGGACGCCGGCTTCGACTTCTATGCGCCGCAGACGTTTGCGGCAGATGACGGACGCCGCATCCTGATCGGCTGGATGGGCATGCCCGATACGCCCGATATCACGAACCTCACGATCGCTGACGGCTGGCAGCACTGCTTCACGCTGCCCCGCGAGATTTCCTTCGAGGATGGCCAGGTCGTCCAGAAGCCTGTCCGCGAGCTCGCAGAGCACCGCACCGATGAGCAGTCTGCTGAGGGCTCCTTCGTCGATATGGGCACCCCTGCCTTCGACTGCGAGATCGAGAATGCAAATCATCCCTTCACGGCAACCATTGCCCATGAGCTCAGGCTCTCCTGGGACGGGCATGTGTTCAGGATGGCATTCGAAGATCCCGCCATGGACTCTGTCGGTGCCGGGAGGTGCGAGCGCTTCGAAGAGCTTCCTGAGCTCTCAGGCCTGCGCATCGTCACGGACGCCTCTTCTGTCGAGGTCTTCCTCGAAGGCGTCCCATACACGTTCTCGACGCGCTTCTATCCGAAGCAGCATTCCTTCATCGTGGATGCAGCACCCGAGGTCACGACCACCTTCTGGAGCCTCTCCTTCTAGATTCTGTCCAGAGACGCGCAAAGGCCGGCATCCCTCCAGATGCCGGCCTTCTTCATTCTTGAAGCTGTCCTCGACGCCTAGTCGCGCGTGAGCTTGCGGTGGATGCGGTGCGGGCGCGAGGCGTCAGGCCCGAGCCTCTTCTCGCGGTTCTCCTGGTAGGCCTCGAAGTTGCCCTCGAACCAGTACCAGGCACCCGGATTTTCATCCGTGCCCTCCCAGGCAAGGATGTGCGTCGCGACACGGTCCATGAACCAGCGGTCGTGGCTCGTGATGACAGCACAGCCAGCAAACTCCTGGAGCGCCTCTTCGAGAGATTCCAGGGTCTCCGTATCGAGGTCGTTTGTCGGCTCGTCGAGCAGGAGCAGGTTTCCGCCCTGGCGAAGCGTCAATGCAAGATTCAGGCGGTTCCTCTCGCCGCCCGAAAGGACGCCGGCACGCTTCTGCTGGTCCTGGCCCTTGAAGCCGAAGGCGCTCACATAGGCACGGCTCGGCACCTCGGTCTCGCCGACGATGATCGTGTCGTTGCCATCGGACACGACCTCCCAGACATTCTTGTCAGGATCGATGCCTGCGCGCATCTGGTCGACATAGGAGAGCTTCACGGTCTCGCCGAGCTCGAGCGAGCCCCCTGTAGGCTGCTCCTGCCCGACGATCATCTTGAAGAGCGTGGACTTGCCGACGCCGTTCGGACCGATCACGCCGACAATGCCATTCCGGGGAAGGCTGAAGGTAAGATCGTCGATCAGCACACGGTCGCCGAAGGACTTCGAGAGGTGCGTGGCCTCGAGGACCTTGGAGCCGAGGCGCGGGCCTGCCGGGATATGGATCTCCGTGAAGTCGACGGTGCGGATGTTCTTGGACTCTGCCTCCATCTGCTCGTAGGCAGCAAGACGTGCCTTGCTCTTGGCCTGGCGGGCCTTCGCGCCGGAGCGCACCCACTGGAGCTCGCTCTTCATCTTCTTGGCGCGCTTCGCGTTCTGCTTGCCTTCCATCTCGAGGCGGGCTGCCTTCGTCTCGAGGTAGGTCGAGTAGTTGCCCTTGTAGGGATAGAGCGTGCCACGGTCGACCTCGCAGATCCACTCGGCGACGTCGTCCAGGAAGTAGCGGTCATGCGTGACGGCGAGGACTGCTCCTGGATAGTTTTTGAGGTACTGCTCGAGCCAGAGGACAGACTCGGCATCGAGGTGGTTTGTCGGCTCGTCGAGAAGCAGCAGGTCCGGTGCCTCGAGAAGGAGCCTGCAGAGGGCGACACGCCTTCTCTCGCCGCCGGAGAGATGCGTGACCGGCTCGTCTGGATCGGGGCACTGGAGGGCATCCATAGCCTGCGAGAGCTGGCTTTCGAGGTCCCAGCCATTCGCCGCGTCGATCTCGTCCTGGAGGCGTCCCATCTCGGCCATCAGAGAATCGAAGTCGGCATCAGGCGACGCCATCTCCTCGCCGATCTGGTTGAAGCGGTCGATCTTTCCGAGCAGGTCGCCGTATGCCATCTTGATGTTCTCGATCACGGTCTTGTCTTCGTCGAGCGGCGGCTCCTGCTCAAGAAGTCCCACCGTGTAGCCCGGCGTCAGGCGCGCCTCGCCGGCAGACACGTCCTCGAGCCCTGCCATGATCTTCAGGAGCGTGGACTTGCCCATGCCATTCGGGCCGACGACGCCGATCTTGGCGCCAGGGAAGAATCCCATCGTCACGTCGTCCAGGATGACCTTACCCTGGAATGCCTTGCGGGCCTGATGCATCTGGTAGATGAACTCTGCCACAGGACCATCACGTCCTTCCGGTTCTGAGGAGCGCACCGCTCCCTTGTCTATCGATATCCATTTCATTGTACGGGAGCCATACATCCAGCCCGAAGCGTCTGCTCCCGAATGCGCAGAAGGCACGCAAGAGGGAAGCAAACCCGCTAGAATGGGCCCGGCTCTACCAGAAAGGATGCTATGAAGCGCATACTCATCGTCGCGACCGGCGGCACCATCGCCTCGCTCCCCCACGACACGGGACTTGCCCCGGGACTCACGGGCACAGAGCTCGTCGAGCGTGTCCCGCAGCTCGCAGAGCTGGCAGAGCTCGATATCGTGCAGCCCATGAACATAGACAGCACGAACATGCGCCCGCGCGACTGGCTCCAGATTGCAGACACGATAGCTGCGCACTACGAGGAGTATGACGGGTTCGTCGTGCTGCACGGGACCGACACGATGGCATACACGGCAGCAGCGCTCTCCTATCTGCTTGAGGACTCGCCGAAGCCGATCGTGCTCACCGGCTCCCAGCAGCCGATGGCAGCGCCCTTCACGGATGCAAAGCTCAACCTCTACCAGTCCGTCCTCTTTGCCACAGACGACTCGGCCCGAGAGGTCACGATCGTCTTCAATGGCAAGGCCATCGCCGGCACGCGTGCCCACAAGCAGCGCACGATGAGCTACAACGCCTTCACGAGCATGAACTATCCGACACTTGCCTACATCCGGCAGAACCGGGTCATCTGGAGCGGCCTTGCAAAGCCCGCCTCGAAGGAGGGGCTCCACCTCAGGCGCTACTTCGCGCTCGACGAGCGTGTGCTCGTCTTGAAGCTCACGCCCGAGCTCAGGCCTTCGATCTTCCATCTTCTCGAGCGCGACTACGACGCTGTGATCTTGGAGACCTTCGGCATCGGCGGCATCCCCGACTACGACGGAGGCGCCTTCCAGGAAGCGATCTTTTCCTGGGTAGCGTCCGGCAGGACCTGCGTGCTCACGACCCAGGTACCCGAAGAGGGGCTCGACCTCGGCGTCTACGAGGTTGGCCATGCATTCCAGGACCGACCAGGAATATTGCTCGGCGGGGACATGACGACAGAGGCGCTTGTCGCAAAGACGATGTGGGCCCTGGGCACGGGAACCTCGACCGAAGAGATCGCGCAGCTCTTCTATCAGGAGATCAACCACGACCGGACGCCTGCTGCCTAAGCCCCTTAACAGATGCACGTTCTGCATGAACAAGTTGTGATAATTGGTCCTTCCTCATCCATTTGGGACGCACGCCGACCCGCTCGCGGGCAGTTGGTGCTAACAATGGAGCACACACATATACTGAGCCTTGAATCATGTGCCTTCTGGAAAGCAGCAGAGCAGGGCTGAGCATATGCCATCTGCCTACCCGCTCCGCACAAGATGACAAGGAGTCACGCACATGTCCGAACCCGAGACCATCCGCAAGGTCAATGTAATCGGCCACCTCCATCCGGATACGGACAGCATCTGTTCCGCTATCTCCTACGCCTACCTCAAGAACCAGCTCGGAGATACGTACTACGAAGCACGCCGCGCCGGAGCCGTAAACCGCGAGACCGCCTTCGTGCTCGATCACTTCGGCTTCGAGGAGCCGCCTCTGATCACGAGCGTGCGTCCGCAGATCAAGGACATCTCCTACCAGAAGGTGCCTGGCATCGACTCCGAGATGTCGCTGTTCGCTGCCTGGAACACGATGGGCACGGGCAAGGTCGATACCCTCTGCATCACGGACGACGAGAAGAAGATGCTCGGCATCATCGCTGTCAAGGATATCGCCAACGCGAACATGGACATCTTCGACACGCAGGTTGTGAGCAATGCGAAGACGAAGTATGCCAACATCGTCGAAACGCTCAAGGGCGAGCTCGTGCTCGGCGACCCCGAGGGAGAAGTGACCCAGGGCAACGTGCGCGTCGGCACCTCCCCTGAGATGATGGAAGGCCTCATCGAGCCGGGCGACATCGTGCTCGTCACGAACCGCTACGAGACCCAGCGCTTCGCCGTCGAATCTGGCATCGGCCTTCTCATCATCTGCAACGGCGCCCAGGTGAGCCATGTCGTACAGCAGGCAGCAGCGGCAAACAGCTGCGCCATCATCACGACGCCGTATGACACCTATGCAGCCGCACGCCTCGTCTCCATGTCCATCCCGGTCCGCGCCAAGATGCTTCCGGCCGACAAGGTCCTGCGCTTCAGCGTGAACACGACCGTCGATGACGCCCGCAAGGCAATGTCCTCCTCCCGCCACCGCTACTTCCCGGTCCTCGACGAGGACGGCTGCTACTCCGGCATGGTCTCGAGCTCCAACCTCCTCTCTGCGCGCAAGAAGCATGTGATCCTCGTCGACCACAACGAGCGCAGCCAGGCGGTCGACGGCCTCGAGCAGGCCACGATCATGGAGATCATCGACCATCACCGCATCGGCACGATCGAGACCGAGGCCCCTGCCTACTTCAGGAATGTCCCGGTGGGCTGCACCTGCACGATCGTCTACGACATCTACCAGGAGAAGGGCATCGATATCCCGGCCAACATCGCTGGCCTCATGCTCTCTGCCATCCTCTCCGACACGCTCGCCTTCCGCTCCCCGACCTGCACGCCGAGGGACGTCTATGTGGGCAAGGAGCTCGCAAAGATCGCCGGTGTCGATATCGACACGTATGCTGACCAGATGTTCGATGCCGGTGCCGACCTCACGGGCCGCACGGCAGAGGAAGTCTTCGGCTCCGACTTCAAGGTCTTCAGCCGCGGCCATGTCCGCTTCGGCGTCGGCCAGGGCTCATTCATGACAGAAGGATCGAGGAAGGCCGCAGAGGCCCTTGTCGGACCGTACCTGCCGGATGGCGCCTCCGCCAACGATATCCCGATGGTGTTCTACATGTTCACGGACGTGAAGTCCCAGACGACGGAGCTCCTCTACTCCGGCCCGAACACCGAGGCCATCGTCTCCCGTGCCTTCGACGTGAAGCCCGTTGACGGCATCGCCACGCTTCCGGGCGTCGTCTCCCGCAAGAAGCAGGTCATCCCTGCCCTCATGAGCACGCTCCAGGCCATGCAGGAGGAAGACGGCGAGTAGCTGCCGCATTCCCATATGCCACACCAGAACCCCGCAGCAGCCGCTGCGGGGTTCTTTCTCTGTACGTTCAGGAACAAGAAGCTCAGGCACTCCTCCATGCATTAGCATGCAGAAGGAAAATCACGTTCCAGCCAAGGAGTCCCATGCACAAGCTTCACAAGGTCCATGCCCGCATGCCCAAGCACTTCGTGCTCGAGGAACGGCTTGCTAAATATGCCGACGCAATCGAGACCGAGCCCCGGAAATATGCCGGCAGATGGGCAGAAGCCTGCCATCCGCTCGACGAGAGCGGACTTGGGCGCTTCAGCAAGGTAGAGCTCGACCTCGGCTGCGGCAAGGGCGCCTTTGCCTGCGGGATGGCAAAGGTGCACCCTGACACGCTCTATATCGGCATCGACACCGAGCCTGTCTGCATCGCCTATGCCGCGCAGCTTGCCTTGGAAGAGAAGCTCCCCAACGCCCTCTTCGTGCCTGGCATGGGAAACGATGTGCCTGAGTTCTTTGGAGAAGGCGAGCTCTCCTGCATCCACATCAACTTCCCGACACCCTTCCCGAAGAAGCGCTTCGCCGAATACCGCCTCACGATCCTGGACCGCCTCATGGACTACCGCCGTGTCCTTGCTCCCGGCGCCCCGATCGTCCTCAAGACCGACTCCCAGCCCTTCTTCGACTTCACGCTCACGCAGTTGCCGCTTGCGAACTACCGCCTCGTCTGGAAGACAGACGATACGAGAAGCAAGCTTCCCGACGAGCCGGTGACAGGCTATGAGGAGAGGCTCACGGCACAGGGCGCGAAGGTCCTGGGCCTCTGCGCCATCCCGGAAGATCCGGCACCCACCAATCCTGTGCAGACCGCGGAGCTCTCGCTCTCGAGATACCTGCCCCATGACCTGGAGAATATGGACTACGTGCCGTATGGCATGGAGAACACGGTCAGGAACATGAAGGACTACAAGAAGAAGCACGGCGAAGGCTACTACGTGCACAACAGGTAGCTGAACTGGCAGCAATCATTGCCCGAAGCCCGCACCGGAACGCTTCCGATGCGGGCTTTGCCTTGACCAGGCAATGTCATAGATTCCCATTTTGCAATAGTGGCGCATATACCGTTTTCATTAAATAGGCATCTTTGTTATCGTCAGGCATTCAGCTTGCCCATATGTTCCTGTTATGAGGTATATTTATCGTAACTGGCACATGTTCCACTTTTATGAAATAAGGCACGGATGGAAATCAGAAGAGACCGGTACCTCAAACGTCTGCAGGTCCGCATGCACAACGGCATGATCAAGGTGATAACCGGTGCCCGCCGATGCGGCAAATCATACCTAGTCTTCAAACTCTTCCGGAACTGGCTCATCGATCAAGGCATTCCTCAAGACCACATTGTCGAGATGGCATTCGATATGCGCGAGAATGCAGCATTCCGCAACCCTGATTACTTCCTGTCCTGGGCAAAGGAGCAGATGCAGGGAGAAGGTTTCTATTACCTTCTGCTCGATGAGGTGCAGATGCTCGATAGCTTCGAGGAAGTCCTCAATTCCTTGCTGCACATCGACAACATCGATGTATATGTCACCGGCAGCAATTCAAAGTTCCTTTCAAGCGATGTGATTACCGAATTCCGTGGCCGCGGTGATGAAGTACGAATTCAGCCACTGAGCTTCTCCGAGTTCATGCAGACCTATAGCGGAAACAGATATGATGCCTGGGCGGAATACCTCATGTACGGCGGGATGCCGCTGGCAGCTACCATGCAGACGGATGAGCAGAAAGCATCCTATCTGCAGGCACTTTTCACCGAGACGTACCTCAAAGACATCCTCGACCACAACCGAATCAAGAACAACGTCGAGCTCGATGAGCTTGTAGACGTGCTTGCCTCTTCCGTTGGCTCGCTTACCAATCCCACCAAGATTGCAGCGACGTTCAGGAGTGTCCATGGATCAACACTCAGTCCGAGCACCGTGCAGGCATACATCGGGTATCTCGAAGATTCATTCCTGATTGAAGAGGCAGTCCGCTTCGATGTAAAAGGACGTCACTATATCGGTTCTCCCAAGAAATACTATTTCGAGGACGTAGGGCTTCGCAATGCACGCCTTGGCTTCAGACAGGTCGAAGAGACTCATCTGATGGAAAACATCATCTTCAACGAACTGCGTTCGAGAGGAATGCTTGTAGATGTCGGCGTCGTTCCCGTGCGCGAACGAAATGATGCAGGCATTCTGGAACGCAAGCAGCTTGAAATAGATTTCGTCGCCACCCGGGGCAGCAGCAAGTACTACATTCAGTCAGCCTACGCACTGCCTGACGAGGAGAAACGTCATCAGGAAGAGGCTTCCCTTGTAAGAGTGCCGGACTCCTTCCGCAAGATCATTCTTGTAGGGACGCCGACCAAGACGTGGCATGATGAGCAAGGAATCACTTTCATGAACGTGCTCGATTTCCTGCTGGATGAGAAGAGCCTTGAGAGATAGGGATTTCATTTATCGAAACTGGTACACGTGCCAGTTTCGTGAAGTGGCATCGAGATAAACAGTGTCCGCCCCGTCAAGAGGACAGGGTGGACACAAGATATGCTTCCATCGACCATCTTCAAACGGATTCTCAGAACAGAGGCAGCGTTCTTGCCATAGCCGCAGCACGTTCATGACGGAGCAGGGACGCGCACGGATCCATGCTGAACAGCCTCGCAATACAGGCCGACACCGGCAGCGGCGAGACCGTCTCAAGAACCGCCAGCACCAGATGGACAACCATTGCTATCGCCCATCGGGGGAAGCGTCTTCATCGCTGCGTCCTTGCGGTGCCACCGGCAGCATTGATGAGGACTACGACCTCCTTCTATATTGACGGCGTATATTCCTGCTTGAATTCGGTGCCTTGGTTCTCGAATCGCACCATGCTTCTATCTTTCTCTTTCTTTCCCCATGTGAGAAAGAAAGAGAAAGAAACGTCAAGGCCGAGCTGCATAGACTGGCACATGCTCCTCTTCGTGGGACAGACTACGGCAATGGATGCTCTGTGGGCTAGCAGGACGGACGCAAGACCAGCTTCATGCACCGCTGTGCCCTCCCTGTACCTTTCTGCCTGAAGGCAAGTGTCCTCTGGGCTTCGTTTCACGAAAGCGGCACTTGTTCTGCTTTTGTGAAATAGAAGCAACCAAGCTGCCAGAGCTGCTCCGCATGCCAGCAGATTCACCGATGTCTGCCATCGAGCGATACCGGCACCTATGCCACTTTCAATAAATGGAGAAGCGGCAAGACAATGCCCGCCCTGCCAGAGCAGCAGGGCGGGCATCTTGCGGCTAGGATCTCTGTGCTACTTCAGGGCCCTGGTCGCATTGAGGACGCAGAGCACCATCACGCCCACGTCGCCGAAGACGGCAAGCCACATCGGGGCGAGACCGAAAAGAGCAAGGATGAGGATCGCGATCTTCACGGCAATCGCGAAGACGATGTTTTCGCGCGCAATCTTGATGGTCCGCCGTGCGATGCGGATGGCAAGGGCGACCTTCGACGGCTTGTCATCCATAAGGACGACATCTGCCGCCTCGATGGCAGCGTCAGAGCCGAGAGCGCCCATCGCGATGCCCACATCGGCACGGGCAAGCACCGGCGCGTCGTTGATGCCGTCACCGACGAAGGCAAGCGAGGTGCCTTCCGGCTTCGCAGAGAGGAGCTTCTCCACCTCGGCAACCTTGTCCTGCGGAAGAAGGCCGCTCCGGTACTCATCGAGCCCGAGCTCTGTAGCCACATCATGCGCCACTTCCTCGCGGTCGCCCGTGAGCATGACGGTCTTGTGGACGCCTTCTGCCTTCATGTCGCGGATGGCTTCTGCTGCATCTGGCTTGACCTCGTCGGAGATCACGATATGTCCCGCATACCTATGGTCGATTGCAACATGGATGCACGTTCCCATGTCATGCTCGCACACATGCCACTTCGCACCTTCGGCGTCCATGAGACGGGTATTGCCGACCGCAACCCTCTTGCCTGCGACCGTGGCCACGATGCCCTGGCCGGCAATCTCGGTCGTGTCCTTGATCTCGCAGCCGTCGCCGACGCACGGGAAGGCAGAGCGCAGGGCTGCCGCGATGGGGTGCGTCGAGAACTGCTCGACATGCGCTGCCAGATGCAGGAGCTCCTTCTCATCCACTTTGTCAGGGTGCACGGCGCTCACGACGAATGTGCCCTTCGTGAGCGTGCCCGTCTTGTCGAACACGATCGTGTCAGCCGTCGCAAGCGCATCCATGAAGGTGGAGCCCTTGATCAGGATGCCCTGCTTCGAAGCGCCGCCGATGCCGCCGAAGAAGGTAAGCGGCACGGAGAGCACGAGCGCGCAGGGGCAGGAGACGACGAGGAACGTCAAGGCACGCAGGAGCCACGTCGCGAAGTTCGCGCCGAAGTCGCCCGAGAAGAGGGGCGGCAGGAACGCGACAGCGATGGCAGCATAGACGACAATCGGCGTATAGACTTTCGCGAAGCGGGTGATGAAGTTCTCGGAGCGCGACTTGCTCTGTCCTGCATGCTCGACGAGGTCCAAGATCTTTGCCGCCGTCGACTCGCCGAAGGCCTTCGTGACCTTGACGCGCAGGACTCCCGACACATTGACGCAGCCCGAGATGATAGCGTCGCCGGGGATGACATCACGCGGAGCGGATTCGCCCGTGATGGCAACCGTGTTCAGACTCGAGGAGCCCTCGAGGATGACGCCGTCCATCGGCACCTTCTCGCCCGGACGGATCACGATGGTCTCGCCGACCTCGACATCATCAGGGTCGACGACCTTGACCTCGCCATCCCTCTCGACATTGGCCGTGTCGGGGCGGATATCCATGAGCTGGGAGATCGAGCGACGCGAGTTGCCTTCCGCAATCCCCTCGAAGAGCTCTCCTACCTGGAAGAAGAGCATCACGAAGACGGCTTCGGCGAACATGGGCTCGCCACCCGGAATGAAGCCGATCAGAAGCGCTCCGACCGTAGCGACTGTCATAAGGAAGTCCTCGTCGAAGGGATGGCCCTCTGCGATGTTCTCCCCTGCCTCCTTGAGGACAGACCCTCCAGCGACAAGGTAGGACGGCAGGAAGAAGATGAACTGGACCAGAAGCGGGAACTCCCAGACCCTGGTCACGATGGCCGCAGCGACAAGAAGGATGGCCGAAATCAGGATCTTCTTCTTGAGGACAGCTGGGTCCTCATCATCGTCGTCCTCGTCCTCCTCTTCTGCCTCGCAGCACGAGCAGGGCTTCTTCTCGTCTTCGTCGTGGTCGTGAGCGTCATGTCCGCAGCAGCTGCATCCCATGGCCCTCTCCTTTCTGGAAAGCATGGCTTTCCCGGCCCAGTGCCCTTTGGCACCATCTCTTTCCTGTGCATATGAATGTCTGCTCATATGTTCAAGAAGAAGTATAGAAAATGCCGATTCAGCGGTCAATGAAAGCCGAGCCACATTTTCTGCTCTGGCGACACATCAGCTCCGAATGGTCGGAAACGAGCAAGGAGCTCATGCAGACCATGCATGGATTCCTGCAGAAACAGCAGGACCACAGCTCGTCCATACGGGTCAGGAACACGAGAAAGACAAGGCTTCTCTTCTGGACAGTTTC
Organism: Olsenella sp. AGMB03486; assembly: GCF_040884255.1. NCBI lineage: Bacteria > Bacillati > Actinomycetota > Coriobacteriia > Coriobacteriales > Atopobiaceae > Olsenella > Olsenella sp. AGMB03486. The sequence continues at coordinate 12,956 of NZ_JBEVTM010000010.1, read as the reverse complement.
TCCATAGCATGCAAGGCACTGGCAAGAAGGGGCACCCGCGGCAGATGGCTTCGTGATCTTATCCATGCTCCGGCAAAGCCCTAGCCTGCTCGGAAGCGGTAACACGCCAGCCCAAATCCCTTGGCCGAAAAGACCTGCCCGAACTTCTGCATGAGACAGTGCCAGGGTATGAGGAGGGCACAGCATCGCTGAGGCTTCTGGTCGAGCAGCATCTTGGCTGGCTCGTACCAGATGAAAGAGAGGAGGGATAATGTCAGGAGGCGTGAAGGAATCGGACTGGAAGCTCTTCCGGAAGCTGCTTTCCCAATGGCAGGCGCAGGCAATGGGGCGGCTCTGCCATGAGTACCAGGAAATCCTGTCTGATGATTCCAAGCCAGCATCCGAGCGCTTCTGGAAGCTCGACGGGCGCATCAGGAAGGACCGGAGGATGGCATGCGTGGAATGCACCCTCTCGCGCTCGACCATGGACAATGTGCTCCACGAGCTTCTTGCCGAAGGAACGATCACGCTCGAAGACCTTGACGGCATGAGCGAAGAGCTCCAAGAGCGCATGAAGCGGTAGGCAGAGACAATCCTCGAGTAAGGCAGAGCGGGCAGGAGACAAGCCCTTCTGTCTCCTGCCCGCATTCCCATCAAACGATCCGCGTCGTATCTATCTGAATGTCTGAGTCCTTTTCCGGATTGCGGTGGAACAGCTCAATCGGCGACCAGCCATTGTTCGGCCAGATCGGCACCGCATTCATCATCTTCATGATCCTGTTCAGGAGCTGCGTAAGCACCGCCTCGGTCGGGACGAATCCGTATTCATCAAGGATATTCAGGTAGTGCTGGATGGAATTCGTGCCAGGCATGCCGAAGCGCATATCGTAGAGGAACTCCTCTATCACATCGTCCGCGAAGAAATAGTCATCTGCATCGTCTGGCACATGGGCGTCGAGATAGCTCCTGAGCTCCTGGACCTCAGGAATCCTGAGCATCCATTCCTCGACATCTGCATCATTCTCGACACCTTCTGGAAGCGGCCGGGGCTCTTTGCCCTGCTGGCCGTCCAGGATGTCCTCTATCAGAGGATTCATCTCCTGGTCGAGCAGAAGGCCTTCCGTCCATTCGCTGTCCCCATCAGGCGGATAGCAGCTGTCGCAGAGGGAGCCATCCACCAGATAGAGCTCATCTGGATCTCCTTCGAACGACATGATTGCAAATCCTGCGTAGCCTGCCTGCATATAGCGGGCAATGATATCGATCACCTTGTTGCTGGAAAGGCCCTCGCCGAACTCGTCATTCGCATCGAGAGCCAGCATGATGCCTCTGAGATAGACCGCAGCACCGATATGGTCGAAGATCCGCTGTCCCTGCTGCACCCGCGCTTCGATTCCATCCCAGTCAAGCGATGACGCCTGAGACATGAACAGGTCGGAGAGGGCAAAGCTCGCCTTCGTGCCCGAGACGAAGAGCATGCCAAGACCGACAAGCTCCGGCATGCGGCACGCAGCATGAAGCTCTCTGGGATCCTCGAGATCGAATTCCTTCACGCCGCCCGCAGCCACTGCATCGCGCACTGCCCTGAACTCCTCCGGAAAGCAGATGGAGAGCACCTCATCAAAGCGCGGGTTCTGCTCGAGCGCTTCTGCCACGAGCTGCACCAGCTCGTCCTTCCTGAGCTTCGAGAGGCGTGTGAGGTCCAGTGCGCGTCCAAGCTCCTGGAGGCGGGCCTTGCTGAGGCAGGAAAGCTGCTCTGCAAGGGCATGCACCGGCTGGCCCTTCTTCGATAGCTTTCCGAGGAGCTTCATGCGCAGCTTGTCAGCAGAGGAGGCATCCGCCCTGTCGAAGGCAGCATCGCTTGCGGCTTTCGCAGCACGCTCGCGCTCGTCAGGAGAGAGTCCGGCAAGCGCACCTCTGTGGCAGCCTTCCGGCATCTCATCTTTCTCTTCAAGCTCTTTCTGATGCCTCTCATGCTCCTCGAGATGGCGGTGGGCATCTTCCATCCAGCTCTCCGCGTTCTTTGCAAGCTCGCGCCCATCCCGGACGATAAGCCCCTCCTTCTTGCAGCGTGCTGCCTCATCAGCAAACATGGCCTTCATGCGTTCCGAAAAGCCCATGTCGTAGGTCTGGAGATAGGCGTCGTAGACAATGAAACGGCCGAAAGGCAGAAGCACCGTATCGACCGCAGCCGGGAACTTGCCCACCACGCTTGCAATCGAATGGGTGATGCCTGCGACGGCGAAAGCGCGATCGAAGCCAAGGAAGAGCGGTTCTGGCCCAAGCTGTACGACCGTGAACTTGCCTGTCAGCGGATGCTGCCAGCTCTGGATAAGGTCTGCGACCTTGCGCGGCGTCTGGGGCGGAAGATGCTCCGCGATGTCCTTGAGCACCTCAGGCGAATGGAAGATAGCATCGAGGAGCTCTGCCTCATCATCCGGTGCAGGAGGCTCGTACTTGATGCTGTATGGCACGATATGGAGCCGCTTGTTCCCCTCGAACTCGATGAGGGCCATGGCAGCATGGAAGAGCTTGAGTTCGCTTCGGTCGAGAATCATTGGCGTACCTTTCTCGTACGGATCAGCGTTCTATGCAAAGAAGAAGGACGAGACATGGACGGTCGTGCATCCGGTCTTTCTGGCAACCTCGTCGAGCGTCTTCACGGTGTCCTCGACAAGAGCGACGCGCCGCTCGGACGCGCAGAACTCTTTTGCCAAGGCTCTGAGCTCCGCCACCTTGTCGCTCTTGCTCCGGACGAGCTTCACGTGGTCGGCAGGAAGACCGTAGTTCGCAACGACGAAATCGCGCTTCCCTTCCTCCTCATAGTCTTCTGCGACCGAGCAGGCAAAGACGCGTGTGCACCCCTTCTTCTCGATGAAGCGCTGGATCTGAGGGACAGGGCGGATATGGGCATAGGGGTGCTCTTCAAGCACATAGGTCTTCCAGTCTCCGTCGAGGCAGGCCGCATGAGAAAGCTCGCCGAACTCATAGGGTGCAAGCACCCCATCGATATCGAACACGACGACGGTCTCAGGCTCTGCGAGATAGGAAAGGATATCCGACATGCTGCGCTCCTTGGCTGCTCATTGACCCTTCAAGCATACCTGATGCCTCCGCTGCCTTCGTTTACAGTGCGTATCCATTTTCAGCCCAAGAGATAGGAGCATCTAGACTGGAAGAGATGCAATCTTGAGTTATGGCTTGAACATCCCCTCGAAGGAGAGAACATGGCAAAGATCGAGATGAAGACGCCGCTTGTCGAGATGGACGGCGACGAGATGACCCGCATCATCTGGCAGCTCATCAAGGACGAGCTCCTGGATCCGTTCGTGGACCTGAAGACTGAGTACTACGACCTGGGCCTGAAGCACAGGGATGAGACCGAAGACCAGGTCACGATCGATGCAGCAGAAGCAACGAAGCGCCTGGGCGTCGCCGTCAAGTGCGCGACAATCACGCCGAACGCAGCCCGCGTGAAGGAGTACGACCTCCACAAGATGTGGAAAAGCCCGAACGGCACGATCCGCGCCATGCTCGACGGCACGGTCTTCCGTGCCCCCATCATCGTGAAGGGCATCGAGCCTGTCGTTTCCAACTGGAAGAAGCCGATCACGATTGCCCGTCACGCCTACGGCGATGTCTACCGCGACGCCGAAATGCGCATCCCGGGACCGGGCAAGGTCGAGCTTGTCTATACGGCAGCAGATGGCACCGAAACCCGCACGCTCGTCCATGAGTTCACGGAGCCAGGCGTCGTCGAAGGCATGCACAACCTCGACTCGTCGATCACGAGCTTCGCACGCTCCTGCTTCTCCTATGCCCTGTCAGTACACCAGGACCTCTGGTTTGCGACGAAGGACACGATCTCGAAGACCTATGACCACCGCTTCAAGGACATCTTCGCCGATGTCTATGAGAAGGAGTACAAGGAGCGCTTCGAGGAGGCAGGCCTCACCTACTTCTACACCTTGATCGACGACGTCGTGGCACGCATCATGAAGAGCGAGGGCGGCTTTGTCTGGGCCTGCAAGAACTACGACGGCGACGTGATGAGCGACATGCTCTCGAGCGCCTTTGGCAGCCTGGCGCTCATGACATCAGTGCTCGTGAGCCCGCATGGCTACTTCGAGTACGAGGCAGCGCACGGCACGGTGCAGCGCCACTACTACAAGTATCTCAAGGGCGAGACGACCTCGACGAACTCTGTCGCCACGATCTTTGCCTGGACGGGCGCTCTGAGGAAGCGTGCCGAGCTCGATGGCACCCCTGCCCTTGCAGACTTTGCAGACAAGCTCGAGAAGGCAACGCTCGCCACGATCGAGTCCGGCAGGATGACAGGAGATCTCGCCCGCATCACGAAGCTCCCGAACCCTCAGACGCTCGATACGGCAGGCTTCATCGTCGCTGTCCGCCAGGAGCTCGAGAAGCTGCTCGAAGCCTGATGGCTTGCCCCTGAGCTCAAGCATTCACAGGTCCGCTGCGCAGCCGCTGCAGCGGACCTGTTTCCTTCCTGCATGCATCGGGCGCACACTGGGAAGGCTGGCAGAGCCCGCATGGCATCTGCGCCTTACGCCCTCTTCCTGAGCACGAGGTAGCGGTTCTGGTCATGGGTCTTCCCGTCGGCCAGATATGAGGCCACAACAGAGGCCTGACCTCCAAGCGCATGGACGAGCTCCTGCGCTTCATGTTCCGCAAAGCTATGGCAGTAGCGCCAGACACCCGGCTTTCCCTGCCAGCCCAGAAGATAGTCCCCCGGCTCCAGCGCATCCCGGGCAATTCCAAGCTCCTGGCAGGCTCTCCGTGTCGCTGCCTCCGCCTTCTGTGCCCCAGCAGGGCTGTCCGCAAAGCGCCAGAGGGCAAGCGTGACGATGCCGCCTGCTGCCGTGGCATCCACCAGCTCCTGCACAAAACGCAGGCGCAGCCTCTCATCCGGCACATGGTGCAGGAAGCCGAAGCAGCAGAGAAGGTCTGCCGGCTCGATGCCAGAAGGAAGGGCTTTTGCTCCCTCGAGGAGCGGCGCGATGAGATCTCGCTCGAAGCAGGCAGCTTCGATCGAAGCAGGCCAGCCTGGCACCTCGTCCATCAGCGGCGCACAGGAGTCGATGGCCTGATAGCGGATGCGGACCTGAGGAAGCGCCTCTGCCAGCGCACGGCCGAAGCGTCCATTGCCTGAAGCCACATCGGTCACGGAAAGCGACGGCTTGCCTTCGGCAGCCAGCAGGCTGAAGATCTTTCTCCAGCCTTCCCAGGCAGCCCTTCTTGTCTGGGAGAAAGACTGCGCTTCCTGTGCATAGAACGCCTCGGTCAGCTCCACCAGGCGTCTGGCGGTTGCCAGATCGGCTTGGCTTTGGGCGGGAGAGCCTTCGCTCATACGTCCCGGCCGCTTCTGTCCGATGCGTTCAGCAGCGCCTCTTCCCGCTCTGCCAGAAAGCCGTCGACACAGTCTTCGAAATCGAGGTCCATGCGCTCTGCCAGCACGGCAAGCCACCAGACACACTCGCCTATCTTGGCAGGGAGCCTGTCTGCCTCGGCGCTGGGCCAGCGCCCTTCATGGTCCATCGCAAGGCGTCCGACGATGCCGGCATCGGTCAGGAAGGCAAGCGTATCCTCCTCGATGCTCCACACCGAGCCGTGGAGCTCCCTCTCGAGCTCGTGATAGCGCCTTCTCAGAGCGCAGGAGCGCTCCTCGACCTCTTCAAGATCCATATGCCTGGCCCCTTTCTGGTTTCTGGCCTGCTCCATTATGCCAGCCCGCCCCGAGGCGGACTTCCAAGAACTGCAAAGAACGTGCTGTCTCATGGCCTGGCACTGTAGGCGGCATCTTCTGCGCTCCTGCCGCACGCTTCCTGCTGCACACCTGGAATGCCGCTACACTGGGCATAAGCGCCCGCACGGGCCCGCCCAGCACGAAAAGGATTGCCCATGGAATTCACTGACACGATCAAGAACCGCTATTCCTGCAAGAAGTACAGCAGCCGCACCGTTGAGGAGGACAAGCTCACGCAGATCCTCGAAGCAGGACGCGTGGCGCCGACCGCAAAGAACCTGCAGGAGCAGCACATCTACGTGCTGCAATCCAAAGAGGCCCTCGAGAAGCTCGATAGCCTCACCCCCTGCCGCTATGGAGCGCCGACCGTCCTTCTCGTCGCGTTCGACAGCAGCAATGTCTATACCTACCCCGGAAGCGAGCGCACCTCAGGCGTAGAGGATGCGAGCATCGTGGCGACACACATGATTCTTGCGGCTGCAGCCGAGGGCGTCGACTCCTGCTGGGTGAACCGCCTCAATCCCGAAGAGGCCGCGCGTATCTTCGGACTGCCGGAGAACGAGAAGGTCCTCTGCGCAATCGATCTGGGCTATGCCGCCGAGGGCACGCGCCCGCTTCCCAACCACAGCGCGCGCAAGGAGCTCTCCGAGACCGTCACGCGGCTCTAGGGAAATCCGGTGCTGACGCCGGCATCGAGCATGTGAAAGGAGCAGCCGATGTGGACATGCCCGAAATGCGGACGGACATTCGCCCGCACGAACCAGTCCCACTGGTGCGGCGAAAAGCCCCTGAGCGTCGATGAATACCTTGCCCGGCAGCCAGAGGACATACGTCCGGAGCTCGAGCAGATGCGCGGCATTCTGAGAAGGGCGCTGCCCGACGCCGAGGAGAGGATCTCCTGGAGCATGCCCACCTTATGGCAGGAACACAATCTCATCCACTTCGCCGCCGCCAAGCACCATATCGGGCTCTATCCGGGGGATGCTGCCGTCCGTCACTTCAAGGACGAGCTGGACGGCAGATATGCCTCGAGCAAAGGCAGCATCCGGATTCCCTACGGCGCAATCGATGCCGACCTTGTCACACGCATTGCCCTCTGGTGCCTCGAAGAAGAGCGGCAGGCCGGGCCCGAAGAAAAGGCTTAGAGGAGATCGGCACCGCCTTGAGGCCCGCTGCCCAGCTCCGGCCGCCCTGCCCATAGCATGCGTTCGGTCCATGCTTGCGCAGATAGTGCTTGTCGAGCAGATACTGGGGCGCAGAGAGAAGCTCCGTGTCGCGTGCCACGCCGGCAGCCTCTTCGATTGCCACAGCATGGCAGCCTGCCTGGGCAGCATCGGCGCCCCATGTGAGAGGCCCATGGCTACGCACAAGCGCAGCAGGTACGGCCCTCGACCGAGTCCGGAAAGATCAGGCCCTGCTTCTCGCAGACCGGCTGCATGGCATCAGGGTCGAGTTCCACCCCATAAATTGGCTCATGGTTCGAGCTGACCCAATAGAGATACAGCTTCCCGTCATCATCCTGGAAAAGGTCGGGATCCCAGAACTTGAAGCTTCCGGCAATGCGCTCGAAGGGCTTCGTCAGCGGATCTTCCGTGCGGCAGAAATCGCCGTCCTTCCGAACGGACGAGGCACACAGATAGAAGAAGCCATCGATAGAGCGGATATCGGGCGCACAGCCAACGCTGGCCGTTTCTGCTTGGCCTGGTTCCGGCCATGAGACGACTGACGTCTGTCTACTTTTCGCATGCGCCGAGAGAGCAGCTCTTTCTGGCGCCACACAGCCCGGTCGCCGTCAAGGCAGCGGACACCTCCCGCCATCAGAAATGGAGATTCCTGGCCCTCTGCAATTCCTATCACGCTGCTCGGAATTTGTTCTTGCAATCCATGGGCAGAAGCGCTTTACTGTGTAACACTAAGCAGTTCAGTAGGAATTGAGAGATCCGGAGAGGAGACACACCATGCTTAACGCACGTAGCATCATGAAGAGCTCGATGTGCATGTGCTGTGACAGGTGCCTGTCCGGGACCTCTGTGCGATGTCGGCGCTAGCTGCTGGCATACACAGATTGGCTCTTTCGGGCAGGCCCTTATGGACCTGCCCATTTTTTTATTGACGCAGAAAGGAACCTGATATGGAATTCGATGCATCGGCCTTTGCCGCCCTCATTGTCGCCGCAGCCTTCTTCGCGCTGCTTGCTGTCCTGAAACGGCGCTTCCAGTGGGGCTTCGGCGCACGCGTCCTTCTGGCAACCGGCCTGGGCGTCGTGCTCGGCCTTGTCTTCGGCGGATCCTACACCTACTACGCCCTCGTCGGCACCATCTATGCGAACGTTATCTCCGCAATGGTCGTGCCGCTGCTCTTCTTCTCGATCATCGCGTCGATCACGAACCTCTCCGACCTTGTGCACATCAAGGCCATCGGCTGGAAGTCCGTCCTGTTCCTGCTCCTCAACACGCTGACGGCAACGCTGCTCACGCTCCTCATCGCGCTGCCGCTCCACATCGGCCAGGGCTTCTCGCTTGACGCTGTGAGCTACGACGCAAAGACCGTGCCGTCCGTCACAGACACGATCGTCGGCCTCTTCCCGCAGAACCTCGCCACTTCCTGGACGAACAACGCCGTCGTCCCCATCATCGTCTTTGCTCTGATCGTCGCTGCCGCCTACAACCGCCTCGTTCAGAAGCAGAAGGAGGCGCCGTCCGAGAAGGCAGTGGACGTGAAGCCGTTCAAGGCCTTCGTCGATGCCACGAACTCCGTCCTCGGCAACGCCGTGAGCTGGATCGTCTCCTTCACGCCGTACGCTGTCGTCTCCCTCATCGGCCGTGCCGTGGGCCGTGCCGATGTCGCGACGCTCCTGCCCCTGGTCGGCGTCCTTGTCGTCGCCTATGTGATCCTCGCAATCCAGTTCTTCGGCGTCGAATCTGCCTTCGTCGCCTTCATCGGCAAGCTCAATCCCGCCCGCTTCTTTCGTGGCATCGCCCCTGCGGCCGTGACCGCCTTTACGACGCAGAGCTCTGTCGGCACGATTCCTGTCACCGTCTCCTCGCTTACCAAGAACCTCGGCGTGGATGAGGACGTGGCTTCCTTTACGGCCGGCCTTGGTGCCAACCTCGGCATGCCCGGCTGCGCTGGCATGTGGCCGACGCTCGTCGCCCTCTTTGCCCTGAACGCCACTGGCACCGCCTTCACGCCGGGCCAGTACGTCCTGCTTGTCCTGCTCACCCTCGTCGTTTCCATCGGCACGGTCGGCGTGCCGGGCACTGCCACGATCACGGCGACCGCCCTGCTTGCCGCCCTCGGCCTTCCCGTCGAGACGATTGCCCTCGTCGCCCCCATCTCCTCCATCGTCGATATGGGCCGTACCGCCACGAACGTCGTCGGCGCTGCCGAGGCATCGCTAATCGTTGCCCGCACCGAAAGCCTCGTCGACGAAGGGGTCTACAACGGCGGCGAAGCCTACAGCCTTCCTTCGAACAAGAAGGCAGAGGCTGCCGCATAAGGTCCAGCGACTCGGATCTTTGTCTCCTCTCCTGAGGCGCACAGAGGCATCTGCCCCTGTGCGCTTTTTCCGTTAGAATCTTCTCCATTCAGACGTCTGCTCAGGGAGGCCGCGATGGAAGTCACAGCAGGATGCATCGTCAGCATCATCGTCGGGGCCCTCATCCTGGGCATGGCTCTCTGGCAGATGAAGACAGGATCGGTACGTCTGCTCCACAGCTACCATACGGTGAACGTGCCTGAAGAAGCACGTCCGGCGCTTGCGCTCGAGAGCGGACGCTGGCTTGCCGCCACAGGCATCTTGGTCATGCTCCTGGGCCCTGCCCTCATGCTGCCGGCACCTCTCGCCGACATCTCCGGCTTCGTCCTTGTCGCAGCCATGCTTGTCGCAATCGTTCTTGCTTGCCGTGCCATCGTGAAGTACAACGGCTCGCTCTTCGGGCGATAGCTCATCCGCTTTCAGGATGGAAGCACACAGCCGCTCCCTTCTGCTCCCCTCTTCCCCTCTATAATGCAGAGCCATGGAAGAGCTGATACATGACATAATCGAGCACCTGCGTGCCATTCCCGGCGAGCGCCCCTTATCCCCGGCCGAGCTGGACCGCATCATGCGCCGCCACAGCAGGGAGCTTCCTGGGAGCCAGCGCTTCAGCAAGAGGAGCCTTCTTCCTGCCTGCATCAGGATCGAGGAAGAGAGGCCCGAGCTCTGGGCAAGCTGGCAGGTTGACACTGCCCTCAAGGCACGCCTCCATGCAAGCCTCCAGATGAAGCCAAGGCGCACCGCGTCGGGTGTCGCCACAATCACCGTGATCACCCGTCCCTGGCCCTGTTCCTCGAACTGCCTCTACTGTCCGGCAGACCTGAGGATGCCGAAAAGCTATCTCTGCCACGAGCCGGCCTGCCAGAGGGCAGAGCAGAACTTCTTCGACCCGTATCTTCAGGTGGCACTGCGCCTCAAGGCCCTGGAGCAGATGGGGCATGCGACCGACAAGGTCGAGCTCATCGTCCTCGGCGGCACCTGGAGCGACTATCCCAAGGCTTACCAGCTCTGGTTCGTGTGCGAGCTCTTCCGTGCTCTGAACGAATGGCCCGCACCCGAAGAGGCGCTCCGCCGCCGCTACCAGCGCTACCGTAACCTCGGCTATATGAACTCGGACGCCGCCCTCGAGCGCTTCGTCGCACCTGAGCAGGAGCGTGTCTGGCAGGGAGAGGAGACCTACAACACAGCCTGGCAGAAGCTCTATGGGACAAAGGAAGCCCAGCTCTCCTGGATGTCTGCCACTGAAGGCGAGCTGCATGCTGTCCAGAAGGCAAACGAGCACGCCGCGCACCGCATGGTCGGCCTTGTGATCGAGACAAGGCCCGATACCATCACGCCAGAGGCCCTGCACTCCTTCCGTGCGCTTGGCTGCACGAAGGTGCAGATTGGCATCCAGTCCACCCGCCAGGACATCCTCGATATCAATCGCCGTGCAACGACGACCGAAGAGATCGCCCGCGCGATGCTCCTGATCCGCCTCTTCGGCTTCAAGATCCATACGCACCTGATGGTGAACCTCGAAGGATCGACACCTCAAGAAGACATCGAGGACTTTAGGGCCTTTGTCGAAGATCCGCTCTTCCTGCCCGATGAGATCAAGCTCTACCCCTGCGCCCTTGTGGCAGGAACTGCCCTTGTGAAGGAATACGAAGAAGGCAGATGGCGTCCCTACACCGAAGAGGAGCTTCTGCATGTGCTGGTCGCAGACACGCTCGCGACCCCTCCCTATGTGCGCATCAGCCGCATGATTCGCGACATCTCAGCAGACGATATCATGGCCGGCAACAAGAAGACGAATCTGCGCCAGATGGTAGAGCAGAAAATCATCTCTGCAGGCGAGGCGGGACTTGTGCACGATATCCGCTTCCGCGAGATTGCTGGGCGCGAGGTAGACCTCTCGACGCTTTCCCTGGACGATGTTGCCTACGAGACGCTTGGCACCGAAGAGCACTTCCTCCAGTGGGTCACGCCCGATGGGCACATTGCGGGATTCCTGCGCCTGTCGCTTCCGAAATGGAAGAGACTCAAAGAAGGCATCCTCGGAACAGATGCAGCAGCTCTGCCAACTGGTCCAGGCGAAGCCATGATCCGCGAGGTGCATGTCTATGGACAGGCGGCGCATCTCGGCAGGACCGATGCCGCAGCCCAGCACCAAGGTCTGGGCCGTGCCCTTGTGAAACGCGCCGAAGAGATTGCACATGACGCCGGATATGAGTGGCTCAATGTCGTGAGCGCTGTTGGCACCCGTGAATACTACCGCATGCTCGGCTTCGACGATGCAGGGCTCTACCAGAGAATCTCTGTGGAATAGCATCCATCCAAAGCAAGGTCCCCACAGCATGCACGCTGCGGGGACCATTTCTGCTAGGGAAACGATGATTAATGCCCTTCCGGCGCCGCAGCAGCCCGGCTGCCAACGCTGACGCTGCCGGGCATGGGGGCAGGGCCCCCGTCCGGCCCGGGCAGAGGCCGCCTTTCCCCGGCCGCCCTGCCGGCGCCGTGCATGCAGCCAGACGGAGCGGAGCCTCTCAGGCAGCTTCGGGCCGGGAGGCGAGGGACCTGCCTGCGGAGATGCACATGGCCAGGTTCGCGAGGGCGAAGGATACGCAGAGCATGCAGGAGTTCTTCCCGGTCCCCCTGTAGCGCGTCTTCAGGTGCCCGAACCGGCGCTTCACGATGAGGAAGGGATGCTCCACCTTGGAGCGCACCGACGCCTTCCTCGACTCTATGCCCTTCTCTGCCGAAAGCGTGCAGTCCAGGCCCTTTATGGTGGAGGGCTTCCTGGCGACGGTCCAGCGCATCGAGGAGAGGTGGGGATCGGAGGCGACTTCGGGGCGCTTCGCCACGCCCGTGTAGCCGGAGTCCGCATAGCAGGACGCGTCGTCCTCCCTCACGAGGGCATGCGCCATGGACACGTCGGACACGTTTGCGGCGGTCGTCTCCACGGTATGCACGAGGCCGCTGCCGGCATCGACGCCGATATGCGCCTTGTATCCGAAATGCCAGTTCTTGCCCTTCTTGGACTGGTGCGCCTCGGGATCGCGTGCGTGGCCCCTGTTCTTCGTGGAGCTCGGCGCCTCGATGAAGGTGGCATCCACGATGGAGCCGCCCCGCATCATGATCCCCGCCTCCTCGAGCTGGGCATCGAGATCGCGGAGCATGACCCTGCCGAGCCCCTCCCTCTCGAGGGCATGGCGGAACTTCGCGAGGGTCGTCGCGTCCGGCACCTGCTCCCGCATGAGGTCGAGGCGCATGAAGCGCTGCATCGCCCGCGAATCCAGGACGGCATCCTCTGTCCCCTCGTCGGAAAGGCCGAACATCACCTGGAGCAGGTACATCCTGAGCATCGTCTCCGCGCCGCGCACATGCCTGCCGCGCGCCTGGGAATGGTAGCTGGGCTTCACCAGGGCTCACCACCTGTCCCATGGCACGATCGCGTCCATCCGCTCGAGGAACTCCTCCCGCCTGGTCTTCCTCCTCTGCCCCTGCGACTCCAGGTCCCCGAAGCTCATCTGGCTGCCCATGCCTGCCTCCCAGCCACGCTGCCATGCATGCTCCTATTATAGCATATGCGCAGGTAGAGGGCCTTATATGCAGGCTCGGGCCGGATCTGCCGCCCGCCGTGCAGCTCGGGAGGTGCGTCTCGGCCGGGCTGCATTAATCATCGTTTCC